>DAOUHY010000001.1:0-20225 GCA_034428435.1 Caldilineaceae bacterium
AACCCCTCTCGGGCAGGCACCCGTCCCGAATGTAGACACCAGGTCGGCGAGGCATGTTGTAGGAGAGGGGGCGTTGCGGGGGCGGAGCCCCCGCACAAGGGAGGGCCGAATAGGCCCGACCGCCCAGAAAAGCAGTGGTCAGTGGTTAGTGGTCAGAGACGGGGCTCTGGCTGCCTCAGAGTTGATCGCGGCGCGGCAATGGTTGGTCTGCCGCCAAAGATATACGAGAGTTCACCCTCATTTTGGCATGCACCAGATTCTGAGGCGGTCGTTGTCTGAATCAGGATTTGCAGGATTTTCGATATTTTCGGGATTGCAGAAGATGGCGTGCGGCCTGTGGGGCGGCTCTTTGCGAGGGCCAGATGGGCAGAGCGCAAGGGAACTAGAGTGTAGGAGAGGTTGGGATTGCGGTCGGGGTCGAACCGATCGTAAGAGAACGGTCCGAAAACGTTCCGGGAGATGGCCGGAAGATCGTCCGAGAGAAACGTACAATCATGGCATCAGAAGGTTGAAACGAAGTTCGGGGAGGACCGGCCATGATTTTACGAGTACTCTTGACAGGAACGACGCTGGTGCTGCTGGCCCTGGTGGCTTCAGTTGGCGCGGCAGGTGCTTCCGCGCCGGAAGGGATCTTGATTAGCGAACTGGAAAAGGTTCGGGCTTATGCTGCGGCGGCGCAGATTGGCGGGCGCAGCTACGCGGTGGATGGCGGCCGGCTCTACGCCGGGGTAAACGGGGTCTGGGAGCCGCTGCAGGTGCCGCAGGGCGTAATCGTCAATGCAGTCGCGGTGGACCGGTCGGATTCGGATACTGTGTTTATCGGCGCGGCCAACAGGCTCAGCGTCTATGTCTCGCGCAACGGCGGTAAGGGGTGGCAGGGGTTCTCCGTGGAGCCGGACTCAATTGGCGGCGTTACCGCGATGGCCTTTGACGCGTTCAACCGGCTGCTGTATGTGGGGACTGTCTCGGAGGGGGTCTATCGCCTGCGGGACATTGGCGCCGGACCGGGGCAGGGCCTGGTTGCGAGTGGGCATCTGCAGATGGAGGAGCCGGTGTTGGAGATCGCGGTTGACAGCACGGGGGCGGGGCTGGCGTTTGTACGTACTCCGGAGAATCTGTATCGGGCTGATGCTTACGGGCTGAGGTGGTTGGTGGTGCACAATCTGCCCGACGCGCCGACAGCCGTTGCGGTGGCCGACAGTTCGCCGCCGAGGGTCTATGCAGGCACGGCAGGCGGGGGCGTGCTTGTGAGTGGTGACGGAGCCGCCTGGCGGGCGGTGAATCAAGGGCTGGATAGCGCGGGTGACGGCAAGCTCATCGTTAGCGACGTAGTGGTGGACCCAGCGCAGCCGGAGGTCCTTTATGCCGCGACGGGCGACTCAGAGTTGGGCGAAGGTCAGGGACTGTCGGGCAAGGTGGCGATGAGCACTGACGGCGGCGGCCAGTGGGAGAGTTTGGCCGTGTTGGAGAAGTCGCGGGCGGCAGAACTGTTGCCAGTGCCAGGGCAGAGCGGGCTGGTCTACGTGCTTACAACCGCGAGTCGAACGCCTTTTGCAGTAGGCATGGAGTCTCCAACCGAGATGCTCGTGAGCGAAGGGTTGCCTGAAAGAGGTCTTAGAGGCCCCGGCCTGCTGGCCTGGATTCTGGCAGGGCACGCCAGCGCAGCGCTTGTAATTCTGGGTGTGAGCGAGATCAGAGGAGGGGGGCGGAGGAGAGTCGGACCGGCCTACGGGATGCGTTCCGCTCAGGCCGGTTGAAGGAGATGGCCTGTTGCAAACCGAGCCTGGGGCATTAGGACCCTGCGGCAGCAGTGCGAAGGCGCCCGCTCCCCCGTGGGCGTCTTCGAGAACTGCGATGCCTTTTGATGGAGTGCGGGAGTGTGGGAAGAGAGTCGTTTCCTGTCGTGGACGAAGTTTCTTCCGGGCTGGTTGAGGTTTGCGTGAACGGAGATGTGGAAGGGCAAGACCGGGTCTGTCAACGGCGGGCTACAGAGGTTGAGGTTTAAGAAGGGCAATCAGGAGGGGAGTCCACGAGGGCACCCACAAGGGGTGCCCCTACAGGAGGTGTATCCGCCAGGGCACCCACGAGGGGTGCCCCTACAGGAGGGTCCAGATCGTTCCGGCCTGTGTCTGGAATTGGGGTCGCCGGGACTATGCGCGCAACTCAGTGAGACAGCAGGATCGGTTCCAAGTGGGCGCTCTATCTCAGTTGGGGAAAGGCTGAGGCGATGGTCAGGCCGGCGAAGAGGAGCAGCATCAGGAATGCCCTGCCGCCGGAAAGGAGGAAGAGAAGACCCCACGGGGCCACGCCGAGGATGATGCCGGCTATGGCGAAGTGGGGAAGCTTGCGGCCGCGGCGGTTGCCGACTGCGCTGCGAATGATGCGAGCCGCGAGCGTGCCGGCGCCGGAGCCGATGATGAAAGCGATAAAGAAGCCGAAGAAACCAATGCTGCCGAGCAGAAAGCCGACGATGGGGGCGACGATCAGGGTGAGAACAAAGCCAACGGCGAGGGCGACGATGTTGTCCCGGCCCAAGGCGTTGAAGTAGATGTTCTGCTGCTCGCGGACGCATTCGTTGCAGCGGTAGCCGACGGGGGTGCGCACGGCGCAGGAGATGCAGATCGGTTTTCCGCATTTGTTGCAGCGCAGGAGGGTTTCCCGATCGGGGTGGTTGGCGCAGGTCAAGCTTTCGGGTTCGCCATCGCTGCCTACTACAATGGGGGCGGGTCTGCCATCGTAAATGGCGCGGCGGGCGGGGTCACCGAGTATTTCGTAGGCTTTTTCGATGGCAGCAAGCTTTTGCTCGGCGTAGGCCCGGTCTGCGGCAGATTCGAGGGTCTCGGGCTGGTAGAGTTTTTGCAGCCGGATGAATTGCTGCTCGATCTCCTCTTGATCGGCATCATCGCGTAGATCGAGGGTACGGTAAAGCTCCTTGTCGGGTTGGGTGGAATCGTCTGACATTGGGTTTCGCTTTCTACTCTGTCACAGGCCTCCGGCAAGGGGCGCAAGGTGAGCGTCACGCAGTTAATTTCAGCTTGTCCATCAAGGTCTGGTAGAAGTAGCTGCGCGGGCGAAGTCGTATGAAGCGGGCCTGATAGGGGCTGCTGTCGACGACGATTTCGTCCGAGTCGTTCACTTCGACTTCGAACTGGCCGTCCACTGTGAGCATGGCGGAGTGGTCGCTGTAGACGCGCAGTCTTACTTCGGCGCCTTCGGATAGGACGACTGCCCGGTCCATGCTCATGTGGGGTGCGACGGGGATCACGAGGATATTGCGCAGGTCAGGCGGCAGGATTGGGCCGCCGGCTGCGAGGGCGTAGGCGGTGCTGCCGGTGGCGGTACTGACGATGAGGCCGTCGCAGGTATAGGTGGTGAGGTAACCGCCGTCGAGGTTGGCGCTGACGCGGACGATGCGGGCGAGGCTGCCGCGGCTGAGGACGACATCATTGAGGGCATCGAAGGTGCAGCGAACGGTGCGTTCGGCGCCGTTGGCGCCGGCTTTTTCGACGATGGCTCTAACCATGAGGCGCTCTTCGATCCAATAGTCGCCTTCCAGCAGTTTTTCCAAGGGGGAGAGCCAGTCCTGAGGAAAGATCTCGGCGAGAAAGCCCAGCCTGCCCATTTTCACACCCAACATGGGTACGTTGGAGGCGGCGCCGAGCCGGGCAGCGCGCAACATTGTGCCGTCGCCACCAAGGGTGATCAGCAGGTCGACGTCGGGGAGTCTGGACTTGATGACTTCGGCGTCCCAGGCGGAGTGACGCCACGTTTCATTAACACCGGCGCTGCGCAGAAAATGTTCCATCTGACCCGCCAGTTCGAGGGATTCCGGTTTACGCGGGTGGTGAAGTATGCCGATGCGTTGAAATGGTGAGCTTGCGTCGTCCGTCATGTCAGGTAATCTTTCGCAACGTGATGGTGCTGGCACAGTTCCTGATAGTGAAATACATATATTCAAATAATACATGTGACCGTTTGAGGTCAAATTCGGTCTGTGTTAAGATGAGTGAATGCGCGTATTGATCATATCTGACATTCACGCAAACTTTGTCGCCCTGGAAACGGTGATGTCCGATGCTGCGAACCGTTTCGATGCGATCTGGTGTCTGGGCGACGTAGTCGGCTACGGACCGGCGCCGAATGAGTGCGTCGACTTTGTGCGGGCCGAGGCGGACCTGTGCGTCATCGGCAACCATGACTGGGCGGTGCTGGGGCGCCCGGGCCTGGATATCAGATATTTCAATCCCTTGGCGCGGGCGGCGGTTGAATGGACGCAAAGCGAGCTCAGCGAGAAGAGCCGCGAATTCCTCGACAGTTTACCAGCGAAACCCCTTGAACCCGAAGGCGCGGACAGTTTAGTCATCACGCACGCGAGCCCTCGCGAACCGGTGTCGGAATATGTGCAGTCGCCGGAGATCGCCTTGGAAAACTTTGCCCATTTTGAGACCAAGATGTGTCTGGTAGGTCATACGCACAAACCGGCGATCTACCGCTGGCAGCTGAGAAGGATATTTTCGAGGCGAGGCAGTAGAAACGGCGTTCCTGTGACCGTCGACTTTCTGAGGCCCTATGAGGGACAACGAGTACGCCTGGACCTGACGGAGCTGGAGCGTCTGATCCTCAATCCCGGCAGTGTGGGGCAGCCGAGGGATAACGATCCGAGAGCCGCCTACGCGCTACTGGATTTAGAGGAGTTGACGTGGGAACAGCGCCGGGTAGCGTATCCGATCGATCTGACGCAGAGCCAGATGCGTGTTGTCAAGTTGCCGCGGCGGCTGATCGACCGCCTCACGTATGGAAGTTAAGGTGCGTCTTACCGGTTAGTCAATACGAAGAGCGGGCCGGAACGGTTTCCGTTCTTTCTGGTGTAACTTCCCCTTTTTTCTTCAGCCAGTTGTTCAGTCCTCATTTCTGGCTTGTCCCGTTTCCAACCGATTGTACATTTCGAACCAGTCGGGCAGATCCTTGCTGCGGTCGTGGGCTCTGCGCCGTTCGTCCTCGCGGCGCCAAGCGATCATCCTGCGGGTGATCTCTTCTTTGACGATTCTGGGATTGGGAACGTGGTCGAAGGTGAAGGCGCCTTCGCCGGCAGCAGTCTGGACGATGATATTGCCGAAATTCAGCATCACTTTCAGGGGTGAATTCATCTCAAGACGGATGTCCTGGATGTCGCTGAGCTGGGCTTCACGGCGTTGCTCGCTGAGAAAGAGCGGCAGCTTTTCGATGTCGATGATTCGGTCTTCGGTCACGGTGTAGGTGTCGTTCCACCAGTCGGTGACTGCCCAGAGGATCCAGCCCAAAGTGGCGAGAGTCACCAGTCCACCTGACAGCAGGAGAGTTTGCGCGTCCAGGCTGGACTGGAGCTGCTGCAGCAGAGCAACTGAGGAGAAACCACCTGCCAGAAACAGGAGCTCAAAGAGAAGCAGCAGGCCGGGAAGTGCAATCTGGACAAGGAGAATCCACCAGTGCTTGTGCCAGACGATTCGTTCCGTGGACTCCCATTCGAGTGAGCTGTCGACGGAGATCAGGCGGCGCAGTTTTTGCCACAGGCTTGGTGCTGCAGCAGTGTCATCGGGGGTGGAGGGCGCCAGATCGGTGTGCACGCGGCTGGGCAGGTCAACGGAAAGACCGAGACGGTTTTCAAGGGCGTTCTGGATGTCCAGTTTGTTTTCGGCGCTGGACCGCTGCTGAGAGAGGCTGCGGTGGTGAAAGATAGCTGTGCGGAGGCTGTCGGGGTGGGCGACAAAGTTGAAGTCGATGGAGCCGGTCGTGCCGGCAGTGTAGACGGACAGGGTGCCGAAATTGAAGAGATTGCCCCAGAATGTTGTAGCCACGTCTACGCGCTGGATCTGTTCGAGCAGGGCCTCCTGTCGATGTTCACTGAAGAAGATGACCTTTTCCTGCTGGATGACGCGCCGGTTGGTAACGATAAAGTAGTCGTTGAGGTAGTTGAGAAAGCCCCAGATAAGTGACAGGAGGACGAGGAGCGCGCCGATTCCCATGCCGAACCAAAGGGGGAAGCCGAGAAAGGCGAGCAGCCACATCAGACCGGCGCTGGCGAGGGTGGCGAGGGCGGCGGCCTTGGTCTGTCCTATCAGGGCCAGCCAGTGGCGCAGATGCAGATTGACCAGAAGTT
Source organism: Caldilineaceae bacterium (assembly GCA_034428435.1). Taxonomy (GTDB): domain Bacteria; phylum Chloroflexota; class Anaerolineae; order Caldilineales; family Caldilineaceae; genus Bin5. The sequence continues at coordinate 6,137 of DAOUHY010000001.1, forward strand.
CGTCTTTGCGCAGCCAGGGGTAGTCCTGGCGCTGCTCGCGGTCGGTGTCGTCGGTCTGTGCGGGCAGGCGGGCGGCGACTTTATCCAGGATTTCGGGGCCGCAGATTTGTCCGAAGCGCTGGTAGTCCTGCCGGTGGAGCCGCAGCCAGAGGCTGCCGGGTTCGGATTCGACGGTCAGCTCGACGGGAGTCGGGGCCAGGAGCGCGGTTTCGTTAAAGGTCACGATACCGCGCACCGGCGCGCGCGGCAGGGCGCGGTTCTCTTCGTCAAGTGCGCTGAGGACGGCGCGGCTGTTTTCAAGCAGGATCCACATGCTGTCGGCGCTGTCCCCCTGTTGCATGATGGGATGGAATTGAGGGATGCGGTGGAAGCTGCAGAAGCCGGCCAGTTGGATCTGTTCGAGGGGCGTCAGTCCGGCGAAAATGGAGACTGCGCTGATGGTTTTGGCGGGCAGCAGTTGTATGTCCGGGTCGATAGCCTGGGGAAGGCGGCGGCCGACCTGACGGACCGTTTTCCAGGGGAGCTCGTATACTGTTGTCTCGGTTTTGGCCTCAGCCCAATGGCCGTATTTGTCCGGGGCGGCGTTATTGGACGCGCCGACGCTGCCTGGAAAGCCAAAGGAGCCCCCGGTTCCGAGCAGAAGGCGGTTGTCGGTCCTGCGTGGATGATAGAGCTCAATCTGTCCCTGGGCGATGAGATAGAGGGTGCTTGGAACCTGGTTCTGTGTATAGAGGACTGTGCCCGCCTTGACTGTCTGGCTGCGGACCTCGTCGGCCAGAAAGCCGAGAACGGGCATATCGACATCGGCAAGCAGGGGAATTGTCCGCAGACGATTGACCATGGCCTGGAAGGCGGTCTGCTGGTGGGCGGTGGGATAGCGGTAGAGGAGCCGTTCGACGGTGGACCGTTCGATGCAGAGGGCCGAGACCGCGTTTTCGGCGGTGGCGGTGCTAATGTAGGTGAGGCTGAAGGTCAGCTCGTAGCGGCCAAGGATATCGCCGGCGATGGCGACGCGGGCGAGTGTGTCTTTGGCGCCGGCCGGGGTCGTGTCGCGCCGGGTGATGCGGACGGAGCCGCTGAGGATGAAGAAGAGGTACTCGGCGGCATCGTCCTGCCGGGTCAGCTCATCGCCGGGGGAGAATTCGATGACGAGGGAGTTGGATTGGAGGAGATCGGCGATTTCCTCCAAGGGCAACCCCTTCAGATAGAGGAGAGATTGAAGCAACGCCAAAGTTGGAGGCGTGCCGACAAAGCGGGCGAGGCCGGCGTGGCTGCCGCTGGTCATTGCAGGTGCCCCTTCACAGATGCTCCTTGACCGTTTGTGCGGCACTGCGGTTCATGCCCGGCACGGTGCGCAGCTCATCGAGAGTGGCCTGGCGGATCTTATCGAGGTCGCCGTTGAAGTATTGCAGAAGCGAACGCCGTCTTCTGGGGCCGATGCCGGGCAAGGTGTCCAGCACGGTTGTGGTCTGCCCTTTGCGGCGAAGACTGCGATGGTAGGTGACGGCGAAGCGGTGGGCCTCGTCGCGAATTCGCTGTAGCAAATAGAAGGCGCGGGTGCCGCGGCGCAGAAGGAGTGGATTGAGGCGCTGGGGAAGGAAGATCTCCTCTTCGCGTTTTGCGAGGGCGACGACGGGTACTCTTTCGGAGAGACCGAACTCAGCCAACGCTTCGCTGGCAACGCCGAGCTGTCCTTTGCCGCCGTCGACGATGACGAGGTCGGGCAGCAGTTTCCAGTGGTCAGCACCGGAGGGTCTTTTGCCGGGCCTCTCGGGGTCTTCTTCGACGGCGCGGCGGAAGCGGCGGCGCAGGACTTCGCGCATACTGGCATAGTCGTCGGGTTCGCCGTGTGCGCCTTTGCCGCGAATCTTGAAGCGTTTGTAGGCGGACTTGAGGGGCGCGCCGCGGGCGAAGACGACCATAGAGCCGACGGTGTTGGTCCCCTGCAGGGTGCTGATGTCGTAGCATTCGATACGGGTCGGGGGCACTTGGAGGGCCAGAGCCTCCTGGAGCTCAGTGAGAGCTTCGGTCTGGCGATTGGTGTCCTCGGCCCATTGGACCTTCTGTACGCGCAGGTGCTCTGCGGCATTGTTCTTGGCGAACTCCATCAGTTTGCGCTTTTTGCCCCGTTGAGGCATGCGGATCTCGACCTTTGTGCCGCGCAGTTTAGTGAGCCATGCGGCCAGGAGGTCTTTTGTGCGGGGCGCGAACTGCACAAGGACGCGAGGGGGAACATGGGAGGCGTCGGCGTAGAAGCGCTGGATGAAGATGCCAATGAGATCGCCCAGGTTTTCGGCGCTCGTCTCGAAAACTTCGACCCCTTGCAGAGCGAATTTTTCTCTTCCGATAAGTCTGCCACGGCGCACCATCAGGATTTGGACGACGGTGTCGCTGGACTTCGCGTCCTGGGCGATGGCGACGACATCTTCGTCGTCATTTTGGACGCCGACAACTTTATGCTGATGGACGATGCGCTGGGCGGCCTTGATGCGGTCGCGGTAGACGGCGGCGAGTTCGAAGTTGAAGCGGCCGGCGGCGGCGCGCATGCGGGTGTCCAACTCGTTGAGCACTTCTTCGGTGTCGCCTTCGAGGAAGTTGACGAGTTGCCCGATGCCTTCGCGGTATTCGGTGCGGCTCTGGACACCGATACAGGGAGCGCCGCAGAGCTTGAGATGGTAGTAGAGGCAGGGGCTTTCGTCGTTGCCGGTGATGGAGCGGTCACAGTCGAGATAGGGAAAGACTTTGCGCATCGATTCGAGCGTGCGGCTCACAGCCCAACTGCTGGTAAAAGGGCCGAAATAGCGAGCACCGTCGTTGTGGATCTGGCGCACGCGCTCTACTTTAGGGAAGTCATCCTGCCAGTTGACCTTTATATATGGATACCCCTTGTCATCCTTGAGCATGACATTGTAATGGGGCTGATAACGCTTGATCAGGTCGTTCTCAAGGATCAGCGCTTCCATTTCGGTTGCTGTGACCCACCAGGTGATGTCGCGCACCTTGCCGACCATTTCGTCGATGCGAGGGGAGTGTTTGGCGGACCGCTGGAAGTAGCTGCGGACGCGAGGGCGCAGGACGAGCGCTTTGCCCACATAGAGGGGCCTGGCGTGTTCGTCCCACATGAGATAGCAGCCGGGCTTACTGGGGAGTTCTTCGAGTTTTCGGCGAACCTGTTGCGGAAGTCGCGTTTTCATTGTTTCGATTGTATCACGTCTCTTTGGGCGGTTCAATCGACTGGCGATTCGTGGGTGGATTCCAATATTGGGGTGGGAAGGGCCAGGTGAGGGGTTCGTGCCAGCGGCAATATCTTCATCCGCGAAGGGACGCGAAGTAGCGCGAAGAACGGCGAACTGCGAGGAGAGAGTGGTGAGAAGAGAGGAGAGAGAACGGCAACGGCAACATCTCTATCCGCGAAGGGACGCGAAGGATCGTGAAAGGCCCACAAGAGTCGAACAGCCAGGGCACCCACAAGGGGTGCCCCTACGGGCGCGTGTGGAGGGGGCGGCCGCAAGGGGAGCGCCTGCGGCGGATGGAAGTCGCAGCGCGTACGAGGGCACCCACAAGGGGTGCCCCTACGGGGATTTGACGGGGCGGGCGGGGGCGGTTTGGCGGAATCCTTTCGATTAGGCACTTGTTGGATTGCCGGCACCAGGTCGACGAGGCATGTTGTAGGAGAGGGGGCGTTGCGGGGGCGGAGCCCCCGCACAAGGGAGGGCCGACTAGGCCCGACCGCCCGGAACTGCAGTTGTAAGTAGTCAGCGGTCAGTTGTCAGTTGTCAGTAACTGCAAGATCTTTCACTGCAGCGGTCGGGGGTCGGCGACTGCGGCGATTAGTTGCGGATTGGAATGAAGAGGGGAGAGACAATTGCGCTTGCTTCGTTCAGGGCGGGGGGCATCGGTAGCAGAGGGATACGGTGGCGACGAGGCCGAGGACGGTTTCAGAGGTGCGCAGGGTGTGGGCCGAGTTCATGCGGGCGGCGAGGGCCACGAAGTCGGCGATGGGGTCCTCGGGCAGGCCGTGGGCGTCTCCGATGAGGACGAGGGAGCCGGGCGGGAGGTCCGATGCGGCGGGCAGGGAGCCGGCGTTTTCGATTTCGGCGGTCACGTCGGGGTTGATCCACAGGTCGTCGCCGAGGTTACATTCCCTGGCCGCATGCAGGTAGACGAACTGAAATTGGCGCGGCTCGGCGGCGATCGCCCGGCACAGCGCGTACTGGTTGTTGGCGTACTGTTTGCGTACGGGCTCGCTTGAAGAGGCCCTGGCGGCCGCGGCGACGTTGCCTATGACGGTGAAGAGGATCAGAGCGGCCGCGCAGTACTGCATCATTCTGAAGAAAGCGGGGTCGCCGCGGGACTGAATCTTACGCAGGGCGGAGTCGGCACCGACGGCGGTGAGGACGATCAGGAGCGGCAATGCCGGGGTAAGCCGGCTCACGTTGACGTTGTTGGTCAGGAAGGAGGCCGCCAGGACCTTGGCGAGGACGGTGCGCGCGGGCTAGGGCGAAAGGGGGACAAGGTAAACGTTTCCATTCTCGCTGTCGGTCAAGACCAGTTCGCCGTCGGGGCCGACGCCGACGCCGACCAGTTTGGGTGCGGGCAGGCCGGCCGGGAGGGCCCACATTTCGATCTTCTCCTCTTCGTCCGCGGAGATGCGCAGGAAGCCGCCCAGTTCCGGTTGGGTTGCGTACAGAACGCCTGCGCCATCCAGCGCCAGGTGGGGTCCGTCCAGGCTGTTTGCCGCGGTCAGAGTCCACAGATTCAGCGGCTCGCCGTCGAGTGAAAAGCGGATGACCGCGGTTGTGCCGGCGGTGGAGACGTAGACGGCGTCGTCGGCATGGAAGGCGACGTCGACGGGCTGGAAGTCGCCGCCCGCCAGGACGGTCGGGATGCGCGCCAGTTCGCGGCCGTCGGCGTCAAAGGCGGCCACGGCCATTGCCGGCGTCAGGGCCACCCAGATGCGGCCGTGCGCGTCCACGTCGAGACCCCTGCTTTTGACCACGGTGTTGTCGGGCAGGGGGACGGCGCGCACGAAGTCGCCGTCGGCGTCGTGGACGGAGATCCGGCCGCCGTTGCCGGCGTCGAGAACGTAGACGTTGCCGTCGGCGTCGGCGGCGACGTCCACCGGTTCGCCGAACCGTCGATTCGAGCGGCGGATGCGGGCCATTTCCTTTCCCTGGGGATCGAGGACGAACAAAGACCTTTGGCCGGGATCGACGACGTAGAGTCTGCCGTTGGCCGCGGCGACGCCGCGGGGGCGTTCGAAGGCGTCGCTTACGATTTCAAAGGGGGCTGTTTGCGTTGCATCGTCCGGGAGAGGCGTTGCGTTGGGTGGAAGGCCCGCGGTCGGTGCCCCCGTCGAATATGGCGAGGTCCTCGACGGAGAGGCGGTCGTAGCTGCCCTGCGGGGGGATGAGCGCGGCGGCCTGCACGGGCATGCGCGCGCGGCCGGGCGGCGTCCAGTAGAGGTTGACGTGGTAGTAGGAGGTGCGGGCGACGTAGCGGATGCGTATGTCGTGCAGCCCGGCGGTGAGGGCGACGGCGTTTTCGTCGTACTGATTGGGCTCCGGGCTGGCGGCGACCAGCCTGCCGTCGATCCAGAGCTCGGACTCGTCTATGGACTCGATGCCCAGGCGGTATTCGCCGTCGCGGGGTACGGCCAGTTTGCCGCGCCATTCCACGGTATAGGGGCGGGGCAGGGGGACGTCGTGGAAGTAGAGGTTTATCTGCGGGTCGATGCGGGTGAATGCCGGCTGTCCCTCCCAGTTGCCGTTGGCGTAGTAATGGCCCAGCAGGCCGTTGCTGGCCACGGGCGGCACGTACAAGGCCGACGACGGGACGAGCCGCTCCTCCTCGCCGGGGCGCTGCCAGGAGAGGGTGACGTGCCCGCGGCCGCCTATGGCGCGCAGCCGCAGTTTGTGGAGTCCCAGCGCCAACTGCAGGGCGGCCGTCGCTTCGCCGTTCGCCCCTGCCGGATCGGGACCGGTCTCCTCGTCGAGTCGGGCCACGAGTTCTTCGTCCACGTACAGTTCGGCGGCGGACGGCGCGCGCAGGACGAATTTGTGGGGGCCGTAGCGTTCGATGTTGAGGACGCTGTTCCACTCGGCCGAGAACGGTCCGGACATGGGGGCTGCGCGGGGCCAGTCCACGGAGATGGCGGCATGCTTTTCAATCTGCACGGGCGAGCCGGTCCACGTCTCGCCTTCGAAGTAGGACAGGTTTATTCCCTGAATCGAGGCGACGTCGGCGGGGCTGAGACGGACTTCGTAGAGGACCGTCGGGCCCCCGAAGGGCGGCCTGTGCTCGACGAACTCGCCGTTGGGATAGAAGCTGCGCGCCTGTTCGAAGAAGTTGCGGCGTTCGGGGTCCATGAGGAAGAGGGCGTCGCGGTCGGGCACGAGGGGCATGGGCAGCGTCGCGGTGTAATCGACGCTTTGGTAGGAGGACTCGGCATTGGCGACGAAGCGCACGGTGGGATGGCGGGCGAAGTGGGAGGTGACAAAGGCGTCCGCATCCGCGTTTTTGGCGTTTGCGGCGATCAGTTGGGCTGCGATGGTCTCGCCGGTGGAGTAGGCGTTCCAGACGGCGAAATCGTTGCGCTGGTCGACGAAGTATATCCTGTAGTTGTGCAGCGCGACGGCGAAGAGCAGGAGAGAGACAAAGAGGAACGTTCCCGGGCGGACCAGGGCAGGTTGGAGCTTGTTCAGCACGACTTGCAGCGCGGGCGGGGCGGGCGGTCCGTATTGGCGATCGGCGTCGTTTTCGGCTCGGTCCCTAGGCGGGGGCGGCGCGGCCGCGGCCGCGCGCCAGTTTTGCCGCAGTTGGGCCAGGGGCAGGGTTGCCAGCAGATAGACGGCGGGCAGGGCGCCGATGGCGCGCAGCGACTGGGGCGCCTCAAAGCTGAGCGCGAAGATGCCGCCGCTCATCATCACCAGCAGCCAGGTTATGAGCAGCAGAGAACGCCGCCGCCGGAAGGTTGCGAGGCTCACGCCCAGCCCGAGAACGAACAGGGCTCCGGCGACGGGGGCAAGCGTAGGCTCGCCCGGCAGGTTGTGGCGTCCGTTGGGGTCGCCGCGCACGTTGTACATGAGGAAGTGCGCGGCCGCGCTTTCCAGGAGTTTGTCCGCGACCTGGTCCGAGGGGAATTCGTTGAAGATCGAGACGGTGCGCGTACGTCTGAAGAAGATGTCCGGTTCTTCCTGCGAGAAGAGGGCGAGGGGCGCCAGGAAGAGCAGCACGCCCACGGCCGCGACCAGGAGGCCTTTCCACTGGTGCCGCAGAAGACGGAAGTGGGAAACGAAGTAGCGGAGGACGAAGACGGAGACGACCATGAGGAACAGGGTAGAGGCCAGATAGAAGTTGTAGCCGAACCCCAGCAGCAGACCGGCCCACATGTAGTCGGTGAGGCGATTGCGGCGCAGGGCGCGCAGCAGGAGGGCGATGCCCAGGAATGCGAACAGCGTAACGGGGATGTTGAACATGCCGATGCGGCTGAAGTTGAAGCTCCAGCGCGACACGGCGACCAGGAAGGCGAGGATGAGGGCGGGGCCGCGCCCGAACAGTTGATTGCCGGCCGTGAAGGCGGCCGCGATCGACAGCGTTCCCAGCAGCACGCTGGCCAGGCGGATGACGAAGGTGACGTCGGGCAGGACCAGGAAGAGGGCGGAGACGAGGTAGATGTAGTGTGCGGGACCGTGAATCGAGTCGATGAAGAGGGGGCGGTAGGCCGGCTCCTGCAGAATCCGTTGCGCCTGGAGGGCGAAGTCGGCCTCGTCGTACCAGGTGCCGAAGGGGAAGTCGGGCAGGTCGTAGAGTCTGAGAAAGAGTCCGGCGCACAGGATTGCGATTGCGGCCAGGCGTTCGCGCGTTTGCCAGGGCGGCCGCTGCTTGTGCGGGCGCGGCGGCGGACGGGTGCCTGCGGGGGTCAGGCGGAGGTCTGCAAAGCAGACGCAGGCGACGAACAGCAGAATGGCGGCGAAGTGGAGCAGCCAGAAGGAGTTGGGCGGATGTTTTGGGTCGGTCAATAGGCGGGAAAGGGAGAGGGCGGCGGGAAGGAAGGGCAGGAGCAGAATCAGCGCCAGCCATTGCGGGGGTAGCTTCCAGGCGGTGCCGGGGCGTGCGGCCGGCACGGCGTCGTCCGAATTGAGTCGGAAGGCCCAGACGGCGAGGGCGATGCCTGCGGCGTACAGGACGAGGGCGGGCGCGGTCCGTCCGAGGTCGAGCAGCCACTGGCCGCCGATTGCGAGAACGATGGCGGCGACGGCCCAGTAGAGGTTGGCGCGCATGGTTGCGGGGGATGCCGGGCTTGCGCTGCGGTCGGACGAATCGGGGGCGGCGGAGGAATCTTCCGGATCGTCGGGGTCTTCGGGGTATGGCGGGGCCGCCAGCTGCGCGGCCTTTTGCAGACAGGTTGCGAGGAAGGCCGAAAGCGCCGATGGCGAAGTTGGCGGCGCTTCGACGCCGTCCGGATCGGAAGGGTCGCCGGCGCTCTGGGGTTCGGTTTCTTGTTGGAGGTCTGCGCGGGCAAGGGATGCGCCGCAGGCATGGCAGAAGCGGGCGCCCGGGACGGGCTCTTGGCCGCACCGAGCGCAGAACCTGCGCTCGGACAGGCGTTCTCCGCAGCGCCCGCAAAAGTTGGCGATGTGGCGGTTGGGGTAGGCGCAGGCCGGGCAGGTTTTCGGCTCGCGTGCGTCTTCGGCGATCGGCATGGGCGGGGCGTTTCAGTCGGTCTTGCTTTGGGGTCGCGACATGGGTCGTCCCGTGCGACGATGCGGAATGCGGAGCGGCTGCGGCCGTGTGGAGCGACGGCTGCGCGTACGTTACAATGCTGCTTGTGAAGTTTAGCACAGCAATGTGCGCGCAACTATTGATAGCTGCAAGGAGAGAGAAGCGCTTTTTTTTTGACGGCATTGCGATGCGGGAGGGAAGCTGTCGGTTTGGGAGCGGAGGCCATCGCATCCGACTGCAGCCCGACGACGTCATCGCCTACATCAATCGAGGCAACATCAAGTTCAGGCTTCGCCGGTTTGAGGATGCGGTTGTCGATTACGACCGGGTGATCCGGCTGCAGCCCGACTTTGCGGAAGCCTACTACATGCGGGGCAATGCGAAGGCTTCCCGCGGTCAGCTTTGGGATGCCATTGCCGATTACGATCGGGCCGTCCGGCTGCAACCCGGTAATGCCAGCGCCTACTTCAATCTAGGCAACGTCAAGCTGAGCCTGGACCTTTTTGCGGGTGCCGTTGCCGACTACGATGAAGCCGTGCGGCTGTTGCCCGACGACGCCGACATCTACTTAAATCGGGGGATTGCCAAGGCGATGCTCGGTCGGACAGAAGGGGCGTTGCCGACATGAAGCATGCGCTGGCACAGGCCGCCGGCAACGCGGACCTGCTTGTCCACATAGAACGGGAGCTGCGGAAACTGGAGGGGGCGCAGGGAAGGACGGGCGTATGTTGTTCCGTCTTGCCTACGCCGGTCCGGCCGGCATAGGCCCGGTCGCACGCGCCGCGGGTCTGCGGCAGTTGGGCGGCGGCCGAGCGGGGTTGCGAGGGTGCGGGGCGGGCCCGGCGCCGCGCATTGCAAGGTCCTGCAGGACCTAAAGGGTCGAAAACGGCGCTTTGGACGGCTCCTGTGCGGTCAAAATTGGGCGGCGGCGGTGAAATCGGCCGGATTCGGCCTTTTTTTGTCAGTTGCGGGCGGGGCAAGGGTTCTGTGCGGACACGGCGGTTTGGGGGCCGGCCGGCGGCACATTTTGATCGCGTCTTGGAAAAGGGTAGGGAAATCGCCATCACAAACGGACGGTTCAGACATGCCATTCACGGTCGTTCTTATGCGGTGATCATCGAAATGTGTCTGCGAGAAGCTCGGCGATTTGCGAGGTACGGAACCGTCGGCGCGCTGGGGACGGCCACCGACGTTGCCGTCATGCTGGCGCTTGTCAGGTATGCGGGGCTGGTTCCGGTGCTGGCCAACGCCGCCGGTTTCGTCATTGCGGTCTGTCAGAACTTCATTTTGAACCGGCGCCTGACCTTTCCCGAGAGCCGGGGCGCGCCGGCTTCCGGGCAGTTGACCCGGTTCTTCATCGTCAGTCTTGCGGGCCTGGCGATCAACCTGCCCGTCTTCCTCTTTGTTGATTCCTCACTGAACCCGCATCTGGGAGCTCACAGCTACAAGGCCGCCAAAGCGTTCGCAATTGGCGTTGTCCTCGTCTGGAACTATCTTGCCAACAGGCTGTGGACTTTTAGATGACAGGGGCCGGTTGCCGGCCGTCCGCACGGCGATCCGTTCAGGCATGCGGTCGGGACAGGCCGGCGCGACGCTTTGCTACGGTGCGTCCGTGCAGGCGGGCAGATTCAGGCTCTGCAGGTGGGCGGCCGCGACTTCATTGGGGCCGGACAGGTCCGCGTCTGCGGGCAGGCACAACAGATTGCCTCTGAGGTCCAGCCACGCGAGGCCGGCGAGGGCGCTCAGGTCGGGGACCGGGCCGGTTAGCTGGTTGTAGCCGAGGTCCAGATGCGTCAGGCCGGCGAGGGCGCTGAGGTCGGGGATGGGCCCGGTCAACCCGTTGGCGCCGAGGAAGAGCCGGGAGAGGCCGGCGAGGGCGCCGAGGTCGGGGATGGGGCCGGTCAGCTGGTTGCGATCGAGGGAGAGCCAGGACAGGCCGGTGAGGGCGCTCAGATCGGGGATGGACCCGCTCAGCCGGTTGTAGCCGAGGTCCAGATAGGTCAGGCGGGTGAGCGCGCTGAGGTCGGGGATGGGGCCGATCAGCCCGTTGGCGGGGAGGTTCAGCTCGGTGACGCGGCCGTTGTCGTCGGCGACGACGCCGTACCAGGCGGCGAGCGGCGCGTCGCCGAGCCAGTTGTCGTTGTGGGTCCAGTTAGCGCCGCCGGTTGCTATATAGAGGGCGGTCAGGGCGGCTCTTTCGGCCGCGGCCGGGTCCTGCGGCGTCTGCGGGCGTTGGGCGCCGGCGCAGACGGGCAGATTCAGGCTCTGCAGGTGGGCGGCCGCGATTTCACTCAGGCGGGACAGGTCCGCGTCTGCGGGCAGGCACAGCCGGTTGCCGGCGAGGGACAGACTTATTAGGTGGACCAGTGCGCTCATGTCAGGGACGGGCCCGGTCAGCCGGTTGCCGCCGAGGTCCAGTTCGGTCAGTTCGGCGAGCGCGCCGAGGTCGGGGATCGGGCCGGTCAGCCGGTTGGAGGCGAGGTCCAGCCTGGTCAGGCGGGTGAGTGCGCTCAGGTCGGGGAGCGGGCCGCCCAGCTGGTTGGACTCGAGGTCCAGACTTGTCAGGTTGGCGAGGGCGCCGAGGTTGGGGAGCGGTCCGGTCAACCCGTTGACGCCGAGGAAAAGCCTGGAGAGGCCAGTGAGCGCGCTGAGGTCGGGGATCGGGCCGCGCAGCCGGTTGTGACCGAGGTCCAGCCACGTCAGGGCGGTGAGTGCACCGAGGTCGGGGATGGGGCCGCGCAGCCGGTTGGTCTGGAGGGACAGTCTCGTCAAGCGGGTGAGCGCGCTCAGGTCGGGGAGCGTGCCGTTCAGCCCGTTGGCCGGGAGGTTCAGTTCGGTGACGCGGCCGTTGCGGTCGGTGAGGACGCCGTACCAGGCGGCGAGCGGCGCGTCGCTGAGCCAGTTGTCGTTGCGCGTCCAGTTGGCGCCGTCGGTGGCCTCGTAGAGGGCGGTCAGCGCGGCGCTTTCGGCCGCGGCCGGATCCTGCGGCGCGGGTTTTTCGGCGGGAGGTATCAGGACCGGAAACGCTTTGGTCGCGCAGGCAGACACGAACAGCGTCACCGCACAGAGGGTTAGCCACACACTTTTCATGTCCGATTTCTCCTTTGGCGGGCGGCCGCCGCGACGCGGCGTTCAGTCTTCTCCTCATCCTGGGAACGGTTTCGTCGAAGCGTGCGCCGGAAGGGACGAAGCCGATTGCGTTCAATTCCGCATATCTTACACCATTTGCGGGCGCGGAGGGAGCGCCGCTGCAGGGTTGCGGGCCTTGCCGGGCACTGCACGATATACCGGCCGGCTTCACGCTTTGCAGCGGGCGCTCTGTCGCGGGTGTCCAACTCGTCTCTCTGTGAGCGCATGGGGCTGTGAATCTTCCGTATGAAACCGTTTTACCCCGCTGAAGAAATCGGGTGGATCTTGACGTTTTCCCGATATCGATACGTGCGTCGGAGGAAATTCAACTTTTTTGAATGGCATCTTTAAGGCTGCAGTGCTCGCACCCCCGGAATGTTCACAGGGTACGACATGCTCTATGCCCGGCTTCGCGTGCTTGGGGAAGTATCGCGCACTTGTGCCCAGATTGGGGAATGATTTGTTATCCAAATGAGGGGTGTGCATAAGTGTCACTGGAAAGCAGTAGCGATGTCAGAGATATTGCGGTGTGGCAAGCCCCATTTGGCATTGACAATCATGGCAATCTGAATGGAAAGGGTAGCGAGGGCTAAACACGAACGGACATTGTCGAGAGAGCTTACAGGCAACTGTTTTTGCTGAGCATGGGTGCCGATGACTTTGGCAATCAGGTCGAAGAGGGGTTCGACCGATGTGCGGCGGTTACGCATGAGTCTGACGATTTCAGGCAACCGGATGAAGCTGTGATATGCGCGGGCAAAGCGACCATGCACCCATCTGTGAGCCGGTGTGAGCAGCAAGACGCCATCTCGCTTCCAGTTGCCTATGCGCTTTGCCTTGGTGTAGGCATTGTCAGCTGCGATTGTCTGGGGCCGCAGTTGGTTGAGAATCAGTTCTTCCTTTTGGTCCAGAACCTGGCTTTCGGAGACGGCGGCCGTCTCCACCTGCAGCATGGCAGGAAAGGCATCTTGATTGCAGGTCATATGCAGTCCGTAGCCGTATACCCAGTCATGATAGGCGCACCTGCTCCAGGTTGCATCCGTATCCAGGTTGCGCAACTGGGGCGGAATCCGACCCGCTTTGCGCATGCGCTCGTGCCAGACTGGGCCGCGGGCCTTGAACAGACTCTTGTCTTCCACCAGATGATTCTGGTCAAGCTGTTCAGCCAGCCCTGACCTGTTCTGACCGATGAAAAGCACAGACCGCTGCAACAGTTCGTACAGTCTCTTGTAGCGACGCCCGATCGTTGTGCAATGGGGAATCTGTTCCCAGCCCAACATCTCGACGACCTCAGGATGTTAATGCAGCCAGCGCCACTGACTCTTGCAAGCATAGATGCGCCGAAACTGCATCAGCATGAAAAATATGACAAACGATTCTTCGCTATATCTGAACGGTCGTCCCAGTTTCGCACCTGACCTCGCGCTGCGTTCTTGTCGAAATCGGTCAAACAGTTCAATGATGAGACGGACATAATCGGTCAGTTGCGGCGATTTCGCCATCTGGATCCTCCTACCCCTTGGCAACGATAGAAGAACCCTTACTGGCCGATTATGTCAAATCCACTCTATGCATACCCCTCAGATAATTGGAGAGGAAGGCGAGGGCAGGGCGGTGGTGGCGTTTACGAAGGCACCCAAAAGGCGTGCCCCCAACGGGGATTTGATGGGACTGGCGAGACGTGGTTTGGCGATAATCCTTCGATTGGACACCTGTTACAATTATCGACACCAAGTCGACGAGGCATGTTGTTGAGGGGGGGCGTTGCGGGGGCGAAGCCCCTGCACAAGGGAGGGCCGAATAGGCCCGACCGCCCAGAAATGCAGTGGTTGGTGGTCAGAGGCGGCGACTGGTTCTGAACCGGCGCGCCGAGTGGATCCTGGGCTGGGAAGAAAGGGAAAGAAACGTATTTGCAATTGGAGGTTTTCAGATTTGACCAGAGGTTGAAATGTGTTATAATCACTCAGGTGTCGTCTGAGCACGCGCCGACGTAGCTCAATCGGCAGAGCAGCTGTTTTGTAAACAGCCGGTTATCGGTTCGAGTCCGATCGTCGGCTCTTCGGTTTAGGCGTAATGACCGTGGCCGACTTGCTTGTGGATGAGTGTAGGCGGCGGCTGGGCAGACGAGGCACATTAATAGAAGCGCTATAAGAATGGGCGGGTGCCCGAGTGGACAAAGGGATCTGACTGTAAATCAGACGGCTGTCGCCTACGGTGGTTCGAATCCGCCCCCGCC
>DAOUHY010000002.1:0-12343 GCA_034428435.1 Caldilineaceae bacterium
GCTGAACTCCTTCGACATGACACCTGTTTCGAATATGGACACCAGGTCGGCGAGGCATGTTGTAGGAGAGGGGGCGTTGCGGGGGCGGAGCCCCCGCACAAGGGAGGGCCGAATAGGCCCGACCGCCCAGAACTGCAGTAGTCAGTAGTTAGTAGTCAGTGCTCTGAGGAGGGTTCTGTTTACAATAGAGATGTAGGCGTACTGGACTGTTCTCCGCTGTTACCCGAGGCAAAGGAGTTTTCGCCTCCATTTTGGGATGCACCCAACTGATAGGCGAATTTGACTTTGTCGTCTTTGTTCAGTAGTATTGAGCCTTGTTGGATATCTGCAGGAAAGAAGAGGCCGCGTAGCGTGTGCGGCCTGACTGGCAATCAGACTTACAACCGATGAGAAACACGGATATAGTGTCCCTGTTCACCTGCATAAAGAGCAAGAAGCGGAATCCAGACTGACCTGTCTGTTGTTTGCGCCTGCTCAGACGATGCAACCGTAGCGACCGGCCAATCCAGACAGGATGGGCCGGTTTTTTGTTGCCAGAAATATCGTCAGGAGTGCGAGTATGAGTCTTGAACAGTTCTCGATAATCGAATCGACGTTGCGTGAGGGTGAGCAGTTTGCCAATGCATTTTTCGACAGCGGGCAGAAGGACGAGATTGCCCGCCTGCTGGATGCATTCGGCGTCGAGTACCTGGAGTTGACGTCGCCGGCCGCCAGCCCGCAGAGTCGCGCCGATTGTACGCGCATTGCCGGGATGGGGCTAGGAGCAAAGCTGCTTACCCACACCCGTTGCCACCTGGACGACGCCAGGTTGGCGGTGGACACGGGGGTTGACGGCATCGATGTCCTTTTTGGCACGAGCAGTTACCTCCGTGAGTTTTCGCATGGCAAGTCGATCCGCGAGATCATAGACAGTGCAGTGCAGGTGATTGAATTCATCAAGAGCCAAGGGCTGGAGGTGCGGTTCAGCAGTGAGGACTCATTCCGTAGCGACCTAGTCGATCTGCTGACCGTTTACCGCGAGGTCGATCAGATTGGTGTAAACAGAGTCGGGATTGCCGACACGGTGGGCATCGCAACTCCCTTGCAGGTTCATGACCTGGTACGAACGTTGCGGGGTGTCGTCTCATGCGATATTGAGTTTCACGGTCACAACGATACGGGTTGCGCTATTGCCAATTCCTATTGTGCATTGGCGGCCGGAGCGACCCACGTGGACACGTCGGTGCTGGGGATCGGCGAGCGAAATGGCATTACGCCGCTGGGGGGCCTCGTAGCGCGCATGTACGCACTCGACCCGGAACAGATTCGCAGCAAGTATAATCTGCCGATGCTGCGTGAAGTGGAGAACTTTGTGGCGGAAATCGTGGGCGTCGACGTGCCCTTTAACAACTACATTACGGGTTACACGGCGTTCACGCATAAGGCGGGGATCCATGCAAAGGCCATCCTGAATAACCCTGACACGTACGAGATTCTGGACCCTGAGGATTTCGGGTTGACGCGCTATCTGCACATTGCGCACCGACTTACCGGCTGGAACGCGGTCAAACAGCGTGCTGAGCAGCTGCAGTTGGACCTGACCGATCCGCAGGTGAAAGAGGTTACGGCGCACATCAAGGAGGAGGCGGACCAACGCAAGCTCAGCCTGGACGATGTGGACGTGCTGCTGCGTGAGTACCATAGCCGTGCGGTGACGGTTCCGGCGCCGCCTGTGTAAGAGGATCTGAGATGAGCCAGCAATCACTCTCCCCTTCCCCGGTGGGTCAGACGGATACGGGCAGTCAAGACGCACAGACATTCGCGCAGAAGGCGTTGGCGCGTGCTTGCGATAGTGAAAGGGTTGAAGTTGGAGAAGTCGTAGATGTGCGCCCTGACGTGGTGCTGAGCCACGACAACACGGCTGCGATTCGGGAGATTTGGCTACAGTTCGGGCAAGAACAGGTAGTCATTCCGGAGAAGATGGCGATCACGCTGGACCATGCGGTTCCTGCGCCGACTACCCGACACGCGCAGAATCACGCCGAGATCCGGGCGTTTGTACGGGAGCAAGGCATCAGCCACTTTTTTGAGGTGGGCAGGGGGATTTGCCACCAGGTCCTGAGTGAGGAGGCGCTGGTTCTGCCGGGGCAGACAATCCTGGGCGCGGACAGTCATACGCCGCACTTCGGCTGGCTAGGCGCCTTTGGCGCGGGCATTGGGCGCAGCGAGGTCGCAGCTCTTTGGGCGACGGGTGAGCTGTGGCTGCGTGTTCCGGAGTCGATTCGAATCGTCCTTGAGGGCGAAATGCCAAAAGGTGTTACGGCGAAGGATTTCGCCCTGCGCATTATAGGAGATTGGGGCGCCGATGGCGGGCTTTACTCTTCAGTCGAATTCAGCGGCAGCGGCATAAGGGCCATGAGCATCGATTCGCGTATGGCCCTCGCCAATATGATGGCCGAATTCGGAGCAAAATCATCATATATCCCTGCGGACGGCGAGACGAAGTCCTACTTGAAGGCCGCCCTGGAGAGGAGATTGGCAAGTGAGCAGGTTGCAGGGACGGTTGATGACGCTTCCAAAATCATTGCTGATTCGCAACTCTTTCCCGACGCAGAAGCCAAGTACGCTGCAACCTACCGCTACAGTGCAGAAGACCTTGAACCGACCATATCCTGCCCGCACACAGTGGACAATGTCGCGCCGCTATCGGCCGTAGCGGGCACGGAAGTGCAGCAGGCGTTTATCGGGACATGTACAAACGGGCGTCTTGAAGATATCGCCGATGCTGCAGGGGTTGTGCAAGGCCGCCAAGTAGCAGCGGGTACGCGACTGCTGGTGATCCCGGCTTCCAGCCTTGTGCTACAGGAGGCCCTGAAACGAGGTTACATTCAGTCGCTGGTTGCTGCCGGGGCGTCCATTGGAACGCCGGGATGTGGGCCCTGCATGGGCAACCATATGGGTGTGCCGGCGACGGGCGAAGTTACCATTTCAAGCGCCAACCGCAATTTTCGCGGGCGGATGGGCACGAGGGACGCCGAAATCTATCTGGCGAGTCCGGCAGTGGTGGCGGCATCGGCGGTTGCAGGCAGGATTGCCGATCCCAGGGACATTTTGTAAGTCGAGCCAGGGTGAGCAGGAGAGTCTCTCAGGTGGGTGCGCTAGAGTGCGTTCCTAGTCGTAACGCGACGGCTGGAGGAAACAGGTGATTCGGGGTAGGGCCTGGAAGTACGGGGACAACGTCAATACTGATGTACTGTTTCCGGGCAAGTATACGTATACGGCCAGAGGACGGGACGAGATTGCCAGTCATGCGCTGGAGGACCTGGATCCTGATTTTGCGTCCAATGTGTGCGAAGGCGACGTCATCGTGGGCGGCCGCAATTTTGGTTGCGGGTCCAGCCGTGAGCAGGCGGCGACATGCCTGGTCTACAGCGGGGTAAGCGCGGTGATTGCGGAGAGCTTTGCGCGGATTTTCTACCGCAACGCCATCAATAACGGCTTGCTCGCAATCGTCTGCCCTGAGGCCGCGCAGGCGATCCAAGGGCAGGAATACGTTTCGGTTGACCTGGATGGGAGGGTGATCGAGTGCGGTTCCGGCCGCTTTGACTTTCCGCCACTTAGCGCAACCGTGCAGGAGATATTGGAGGCAGGGGGTCTGGTCGAACAGGTGAGGCGGAGGCTTGCGTCGGCGCGTTCGGCTTCCTGAGCCAGTTCGAGAGCAGTCTCAGGATCCGGAAGCGTATTGTTGCCAATGCAGTTGCCAAAGTTAGCAAGGTTTCTGCATTTCGTTCAACTGCTGCGGTGGCGACTGGCTAGACCAACGACTGTGGGCGTCCGGCTGCTGGCGGTCAGGGAAGGAGAGGTTCTACTCGTCAAGCACACCTATCTTGACGGTTGGTATCTTCCCGGGGGCGGTGTGCAGCCGGGAGAGACCTTGGGAGATGCCATCGCACGGGAGGCTGCCGAGGAGGCCGGTGTTGAACTGCAGGCGCTGCGGCTTTTCGGCGTTTACAGCAGTTTTCTTGAAGGGAAGAGCGACCATATTGTCGTCTTTGTGTGCGAGGCGTTTACCTGGAGAAAGGTGCGTAGCCGGGAAATCAAGAGCGTCGACTGTTTCGCTCTTGGCGAACTGCCTGAGGGCACTTCCCCCCGGCACGCGCAGGCGAATCGCAGAGTATGCGGCCGGCGAGAAGGCCGTTTCGGCGCCCTGGTAAGCATTCATGAGTTGGAATTCATTTCAGTCAGAAAAATCAGTAACAGATCAGGAGAAGCAGCATGGCAGTTCAAACCGTTACCGCTTTGGCCGAATGTCCGGAGTGCTTCGGCGAGGTCGAACTCAACGACGTGATGGAGAACGAAATCGTCCAGTGCGGCGAGTGCGGCGTGGACCTGGAGGTTATCGGGCTCGACCCCGTGGCGCTGGACATGGCACCGGAAGAGGATGAGGACTGGGGGGAATAGGACCGATGCGAGTTGGCATTCTTTACAGCCGCGTGCGCGCCGAGGAGAAGCTGCTGTTCGAGGAGTTTACACAGAGGGGCGCCGAATTCGATCTGCTTGACGACCGCAAACTGATCTTTGACATTTCCGGCGGGTCGGATTCAACGTGTTACGAAGACTACGATGTGATCGTCGAGCGCTGCATCCATCACGGGCGGGCGCTGGTCAGCCTGCGGATTCTCAACGATCGCGGCATTCCGACGGTCAATTCAGTGCAGGTGGCGGACGTGTGCGGCGACAAACTGCAGACGACGAGCGCGCTGACGGCGGCCGGCATTCCATCACCGCGCACGAAGGTGGCCTTCACGGCCGAGAGCGCGCTGGAGGCGATGGAGGAGCTGGGTTATCCGGTTGTGATGAAGCCGTCGATCGGGTCGTGGGGGCGGCTGTTGAGCAAGATTAACGACCGCGAGGCCGCGGAGACTGTGCTGGAGCACAAGGAGGTGCTGGGTACGTATCATCACAGCATTTTCTACGTTCAGGAATACATCGAGAAGCCGGGGCGCGATATTCGCGCGTTCACGGTCGGCAGCGAGACGATCTGCGCGATCTACCGGGATTCGGCTCACTGGATTACGAACACGGCGCGCGGCGGTCAGGCCTCGGTCTGTCCTGTGACAGCGGAACTGAACGACATCTGCGTACGGGCTGCGAAGGCCGTTGGCGGCGGGTGTGTGGCAATCGACGTGCTCGAAGACCCGGAACGGGGGTTGCTCGTGAACGAAGTCAACTACACGATGGAGTTTCGCAACAGTGTGCAGCCGACCGGCGTGAATATTCCAGGCCGAATCGCCGATTTTGTACTGCAGGTGGGGGCCGATGGCTGGGAAGCGGCAAACAGTTGACGCCGGGGCAGCGGCGTTGTCAATAGGTTGAGCGTGAACAGGCCGATGGTGGTGGAAACCGGTAAAGATTCGAGGTCTTCAGTATCTATCCTGGGTGCAAGCGGCTATGCCGGTGGGGAGCTCCTGCGTCTGCTGCTGGACCATCCTCATTTCGAGGTGGCCCAGGTAACGAGCGAACGAAACGCGGGATCGTTTGTCCATTTCACGCATCCAAATTTGCGCGGGCGAACGAGGTTGAGGTTTGTCAGCGCGGCGGAGTTGGAGCCTTGCGACGTGCTCGTGTTGGGACTTCCTCACGGCGGGGCGATGGGTCGCATAGAAGAGTTTTCAGAACTGGCGGATCGCATTATCGATCTAAGCGCCGACTTTCGTTTGGAGAATGCGCAGGCCTACGTGGATTGGTATGGCAAGGAGCACAGCAGACCTGACTGGCTCGGGAAATTCGTCTATGGTTTGCCGGAGTTGTTCCGCGATAAGATTTGCGGCGCCCGCTATGTGAGCGGGGTCGGGTGCAATGCGACTGCGAGTGTGCTGGCGGTGTGGCCGCTCTTTGCTGCGGGGCTGGCTGACCCGGGGCGAGACTTGATCTGTGAGGTGAAGGTTGGCAGCAGTGAAGGCGGAAATCGCTCCGGTGACGCGACTCACCACCCGGAGCGGGCGAGAGCGATGCGCAGTTTCGCGCCTACAGGTCACCGGCATACGGCAGAGATTCTGCAGGCCCTGGCACAGTCCAAGGCTGATGACTACGGGGCGGTAGCCGCCCATATGAGTGCGACGGCGGTGGACAATGTGCGGGGTGTGCTGGCCACGGCTCACGTATTCGTCAAGGGTGGTGTCAGTGAGCGCGAGCTGTGGCGGGCGTACCGTCAAACGTACCGGGACGAGCTGTTCGTACGCATCGTCAAAGAGAAGACCGGCATCTACCGTTACCCGGAGCCGAAGATTCTGAGCGGTAGCAATTACGCGGACGTTGGGTTCGAACTGGATGAAGGGACGGGGCGTGTGGTGGCGCTTTGCGCCATTGACAATCTGGTCAAGGGGGCGGCAGGCAGCGCCCTTCAGAGCCTGAATCTGATGTGCGGATGGGAGGAGGCGACGGGATTGGGTTTCCCGGGGTTGCACCCGGTCTAGCCAGGACGAAGTGAAGTGGGCACTACCAGTCGAAGTTCGGGATAGGGGGAGAAGCATCTACCTCGTCGGCGCCAGTTTGCGGGATGAATGTTCAGGTACGCACGATCATGACGGAGCGGAAGTCGGTCGTCTCTTTACTGTGGACGCCCAGCCGTAGACGGGTCACGCTTTCCCTTGATGGAAACGCGGAGGCCGCGGTGCGGCGCCTTGAGGATGAGCTCAGCTCCAGCGATGAAGTCAGCGGGCGTGTAGCGGAACGAGCGGTGAAGATCAGACGGCTTCCGAGAAAGTCCGCTGTCAAGGGCATTTTCGCGACGTACTTTTACGCAGTTATCCAGGAAGACGGTGAGAACTGCCGTCTGGTGGGTCACTTTCAGTGGCATCCGGTCGGTCGAATCTATGCCGCCGCCTGGATGGTGCTGAGCGCCGTGATTCCACTGGCGTTCCTGGTCGCGGGGGCCTTGCGCGGGACACCGGAAAGCACTGCCCGAGACGCGCTGCCCTATCTGATCCCCGTGCTACTGCCTTTGCTTCTCACAGGCATGCTATACATACAACGCAGGCGCGATTTGCCTGACGAAGAGGCGATACGCCGCTGGCTTGCAGGATTGAGAGCTGGCTGGCAAGAGGTTGAAACGGAATCCACAGCTTCCACTGAGCGGGAGCCCACGGGCTGACCCGCTGGGAACAGAAGAGGAGTAGATCGATGTCAACGGTAACCCACTTAGAAATGGCGGAACTGGAACAGAATCTGGACGAGATTCGGGATTCACCCAAGGAAGAGGGCAAGCTGGCCCTGATCGTGAGACGGCCCCAATCGGGGGAGCGGGAAGTGATCGAAGCCGGCGAACTCACGGTGGCCGAGGGGCTTGCCGGCGACAACTGGAGTACGCGCACTCCGGATGTTCCCCTTGAACCGGAACGCCAGCTTACAATTATGAATTCGCGTGTTGCGGGGCTGCTGGCACAGGATGAGGACCGCTGGGAGTTATTTGGCGATCAACTCTACATCGACCTTGAACTGAGCGAGACGAACCTGCCCGTTGGCACGCGCCTGGCGCTAGGGGGGGCGGTTGTCGAGGTGACTCCGGTCGATCACACCGGGTGCAAGAAGTTTGCGGAGCGCTTCGGTGTTGACGCGGTCAAATTCGTGAGCACGCCAGTGGGCAAAGAGATGCGGTTGCGCGGGATGTATGCGAAGGTGGTCCAGCCTGGCCCGATCAGGGCAGGTGACAGGGTTCGGAAGCTCTGAGAGCCGGCATTTTCCGCTATTCCTGCCAGGCGAATATCACTGGGGTGGAGCCTCCGTCCAATCCACGTACGGGCCGCACCGGACGGCAGCGGCCGCAGGATCAGCGCTGCACCAGCTGTAGTTTGAACGGAAACTCGCCGCCAGCAAGATGGTCTTTGCCCTTTCCAGGCCTGTGTTTTTGTGTCGAATCACATTGTGACAGGGCCCGTCGAAGCCTCCTGCCCGTCACAGGTGATTCAACTTGCTCAGCCATTCTCCAGGCAGGCTCGTCTCACCAGATTCATTGAAACTTTCGGGCGGCCAAGAGTAACGGGACCAGGCGAGGCGCGCTGATAATGGCGCCAGTACAAGTGAATATGATACACTGGTTTAGCTGAGCACCCTTACTAAACCGGATTTGAAGAATGGCTACCCTTTCCGAAAACCTGGCAAGACTCTCCAGCTCAGGCCAGAATCGCCACTTCTTGTTGCGTGCCCTTAATCGCCTCAGACCTTACTGGCGGTTGACGGTCGCCGCGTACTTTGCCTTGCTCGGCACAACGGCGATTCTTCTTGTGACGCCCCAGTTCATTCGCTGGATTGTCGACCAGGGAATCCGCCAGAACAACCTTCAACTCTTGACCTGGTCGGTCCTAGCGCTGTTGGGGCTCACTGCCTTGCGCGGTCTGCTCACATTCTTTTCCAGCCTGTTTGCAGAAACGGCCTCACAGGGCGTGTCCTACGACCTTCGCCGCGAACTGCACGCCAAGCTCACTGAACTCTCATTTGCCTACCACGACCGGACTGAATCGGGGCAACTGCTGTCGCGATCGATGCAGGACGTGGAAAGGCTGCGCATGCTCACCGGCCGGTCGTTCCTGGGGCTGGCGAATGGTGTTGTCCTGCTCATCGGTTCGGCTGCTGCGCTAATCGTCATGAACCCAATATTGGCGGTTCTGGCCATGCTGACGATGCCGATCCTAGCGCACCGCGCCATGAGTTTCGGCGCGCTATACCGGCCCTTGTCTATGGAGATACAGCAACAACTGGCCGTCCTGACGACCAGGCTGGAACAGAATCTACGCGGCGCGCGCATTGTCAAGGCTTTCGCGCAGGAGGATGCCGAGATCGACCGGTTCGAGGCCGAGAACCAGAAGTGGTTCGGACTGGCGGCCGCGACTGCCCGGCTCACAGCGTTAAACATCCCAATGCTGGACCTGATAGCCAATCTTGCCACCGTGATTATCATCTGGCTGGGGGGTTATCTAGTTATTCGGGGGTCACTGACTCTGGGGGAACTCGTGGCCTTCATCACCTACCTAGCGCAGTTGACGTCTCCGATCAGAAGGCTTGGATTCTTGATTCCTTCCATTGCAATGGCCGGCGCCTCAGCCGAGCGCGTATTCGAAATCCTGGACGAGGAGACGCAGGTCAAGGAGGCGGTGGACGCCACTCCTCTTGGGCCGGTCCGCGGCCGGCTTCGATTTGAGAATGTTTCTTTCAGCTACGCCAGACCCCACAATGTGCTGCGCGAAGTTTCTTTCGAAATTGAACCGGGCCAGATTCTCGCTCTGCTCGGCCCGACGGGATCGGGAAAGTCTTCGATCATAAACATGATTCCGCGCTTTTACGACCCGACAGAAGGCCGTATTTTGATAGACGGCCACGATATTCGCGGAGCGACGCTGAATTCACTGCGGAACCAGATAGGAATCGTTCTACAGGAGTCCACTCTTTTCGCCACCACCATCCGCGAAAACATTGTTTTTGGGCGGCCCGACGCCAGTGACGAGGGGGTGTTCGAAGCGGCTGAAGCGGCACAGGCCCATGAGTTCATTGAGAGTTTCCCGGACGGCTACGACACGAAAGTAGGGGAGCGCGGCGCTACGTTGTCCGGCGGACAGAGACAACGCGTTGCCATCGCCCGGACTCTACTTACCGATCCGCGCATTCTCATCCTCGACGACGCCACTTCAAGCGTGGACACACAGACCGAGCACTTGATCCAGAAAGCTCTGTCAAATCTGATGAAAGGGCGTACATCGGTCATCATCGCCCAGCGTCTCAGCACAGTACGCCAGGCCGACCAGATCCTAATGTTGGAAAAGGGTGGAATCGCGGCGGCAGGCAAACATGCGGAGCTTTTCGAGAGGTCGGAACTGTATCGCAAGATCTACGAGGAGCAGTTGGAGAAAGTCGAGTTGTAAGGCTTAGTATTGTCGCCACACTTCAGTATGCGGTAAACATCGAAGATGTCTATTTCAATTGGATCGGCTGGACGCAGCGGCGGACCCCAGAGCCTCTTGCGAAATATGGCAAACGAGGCCGATGGCAAGGCCTTTGATGGTCAGGTGGTGGGAAGATTGCTGACCTACCTGCGGCCTCACCGGCTGAAAATGCTGGCCGCCTTTGCGCTGATGCTCATTGTTACCGGTACAACTCTGGGCATTCCCCTACTGTTAAAGGTGGCGATCGATCGTTACATCGCCTCTGAAGATCTGGGCGGACTGGCGCAGGTATCGATTGTTATGGCGGTCTTGTTTCTGATGTTGTTTGGAGCAGCGTCAGGCCAGCGTTTTCTTTTGTCGTGGGTTGGGCAAAAGGTGTTATCTACTCTGCGCGGGCAGCTCATGCGCCACTTGCAGGCTCTTTCGCTGGGGTATCACAGCCGCCATATCGTAGGCGTGACGATCTCGCGGGTCATAGGCGATGTGGCAGTGATCAACGAACTGCTTTCACAGGGATTGATCACGCTCATCGGCGATATACTCGTTTTGGTCGGGATCATCGTCGTGATGTTAGTCCTGAGTCCTTCGCTCGCGCTACTCACATTTTGTACCATCCCACTGATGCTGGTGGCCACTTACTTTTTTTCGAGGAAGGCTAAGATCGCCTTCAGGCAGACGAGACAGAGCGTGGCGGGCGTTGTGGGTACGCTCGCCGAGCACCTGGCCGGGATGCGGGTCATACAGGCTTTTGCGCAGGAAGAGGCGATGCGGGATCGCTTTGATGACGCCAACAGAGCAAACCGCGTGGCCTATGTGGATGCGATGTCGCTCTCCTTCATTTTTCTACCTACGGTAGAGTTTCTGGCAGTGCTGGCCACTGCGATAGTGTTGTGGTTCGGAGGCCGGGCCGTGGCGCAGGGGGCCGTGGAAATCGGCGTGCTGGTGGCCTTTCTGGCCTACGTGACCCGCTTTTTTCAGCCAATTCAAGAGCTGAGTCAGTTGTACACAACGATGCAGTCGGCGATGGCCGGCGGCGAACGTGTGCTGGAACTTCTTGACGCCAGGCCGGAGGTGGCCGATCCTCCTGACGGCAAGGAGATGCCCACGATTGAAGGTCGGATTGAACTGCGCCGCGTTCACTTCTCTTACGGCAGCGATGTGCCTGTCCTGCATAACGTAAATCTGACAATCGAGAAGGGGCAGACAGTCGCCCTGGTCGGGCCAACTGGCGCGGGCAAGTCGACAATTGCCAACCTGGTGGCCCGATTCTATGACGTCAGCAAGGGTAAGGTGCTGATCGACGACATCGATGTGCGGACGGTGACGCAGCAGTCTCTGCGCCGACAGACCGGCATCGTGTCGCAGGAGCCGTTTTTGTTCGCAGGAACCGTGCTGGACAACATTCGATTCGGCCTGCCTGAAATTGAAGCCGGAGCCGTAGAAAGGGCGGCCAGGCAGGCCAATGCCCACGAATTCATCGCGGACTTGCCAAACGGGTACGAGACGGCAATCCTTGAAGGCGGGGCCAATCTATCAATGGGACAGCGGCAACTGATCTGTATTGCCAGGGCTGTTCTGGCCGATCCTCGAATCCTCATTCTGGATGAAGCCACCGCTAGCGTGGATACTGCCACCGAGGCGCTGATACAGGAGGCGCTCGACCGGCTGCTAAGCAGTCGTACCGCTATCGTCATCGCCCACCGGCTGAGCACGATTCGCAAAGCCGACCTAATCTGCGCGATGAACGAAGGTGAAATCGTCGGCAGAGGAACACACGACGAGTTGCTGGAAGAGGGGGGCCTTTACGCTACTTTGTACCGGCGTCAGTTCATGGAACAGTGATGACGTAAGCAAGGGTTTAAGTCCCTTCGCCCGCCCTACAGTTCAAACCTCCGACTGAGACCATTTCGAAATTCCCAGGTCCTCCTTTTTCGACTGAGAGCGCACACACAATGTCTTCGCAGCCCAATGTTCTATTCCTCATCGCCGACGATCACCGCGCATCGGCGATCGGGGCCTACGGGGATCCCACCGTTCGGACGCCTACGTTGGACCGGCTTTGCGCTGAGGGGGCTTCCTTCCGCCGGAACTGCCATATGGGCGGATTGAGCGGCGCGGTCTGTGTCCCGACTCGGGCCTGCATTCACACCGGTGCGCATGTGTTTCGCGCCTCGGTCGGAAACGATTTGAATGACCGCGATACTCTAAGTTTTCTGGATCCAGGACATACTTATCTGGCCGAACTGTTTCGCCAGAACGGGTACACGACTTTCGCCACAGGGAAATGGCACAATGATGCGGCCAGCTTTGCCCGCTCTTTCGGCGAGGCAGAGAATGTGTTTTTCGGCGGCATGGACAGTCATTTCGCGGTTCCCATTCAGGACTTCGACCCGACCGGCGCCTACGATAGGAGCCGACAGAGGATAGGC
>DAOUHY010000003.1:0-3345 GCA_034428435.1 Caldilineaceae bacterium
GCTGACGAAGTTGAAGCCGCTGCCGGGCGTGTCGAACTTGGAGTGCCAGAAGGAGTCATCGTTGGGGTCGGTGCCGAGGCCGGTCCAGCCGATGATGACCATGTCGAAGGTCTGGCCGAGGAGTTCGCCGACGAGGGTACCGAACTCGATGGCTTCGAACTGGATGTCGAAACCGATGCCGTTGAGCTGATCCTGGACGAGGGCGCCGAGGTCTTCACGGGTGGTGTTGCCGGCATTGGTCTGCAGCCGGATCGTGAGGGTGGCGCCTGCTTCGGCCGTGGCGCAGCCGTTGCACTCGCGCACGCCGTCGCCGTCGCTGTCGGTCCAGCCGGCGCCGTCAAGAATCTGCGCGGCCATATCGGTGTCGAAGGCATAGGGCTGGAGGGAGGGGTCATGGGCCCAGCCGACGGCGGGCAGTACGTTCGAGGCGATCTGATAGCCCTGGCCGAGGTAGACTTTGCTGATGATGGCGTCGTAGTCGAGCGCGTGGGCGATGGCCTGACGTACGGCCAGATCGCTGAGGATTGGATGGGGGTCCTGTTCGACGAGGTTGCCATCTTCGTCCTGACCGGCCTGCGGGTTGGCGGGGTTGGCCTGGTTGAGGCCGATGTAGCTGTAGCCGTCGTCCTTGAACTTGTGCAGGTTCAGGTTGGCATCGAGCTGCACGGTGGTCAACTGCTCGGGCTGGACGCCGATGAGGTCAAGTTCACCGGTCTGGAGCTGTGCGAGGCGGGCGCCGGGGTCGGGGACGATCTTATAGATCCATCCGTCCATGTTGGGCGCGCCCTTCCAGTAATTGTCGTTGCGCAGAACGGTAGAGTTATCGTCGCGGATCCATTCGTTGAAGATGAAGGGGCCGGCGCTGACGGTAGGCTCCTGGTTGAGGGGGCTGTCCATGACATCGCTGTAGTCTTCGGCGTAGAGGTGGCTTGGCAGCCAACCCAGGCCGAGGTTATTGAGAGCGTCGCATTTCACTTCGCCGTAGGTGACCTGGATGGTGAGGGGGTCGAGGACTTCGATGTTTTCGATGTTGTCGAGGTTGGCCTTGCGCGGGGTCTCGACAAGATCGCTGGCGATGGCGTCATAGGTGAATTTGAAGTCGTCGGCGGTGACCTGTTCGCCGTCGGACCACATGACGCCGTCCTGGAGGTGGAAGGTCCAAATCAGACCGTCCTCAGAGACATCCCAGCTATGGGCCATCTCGGTGGGGGCGATGGCGCCGCTGAACGGGTCCTGGCCGAGCAGGCTGGGGAAGAACCAGCCGAGCACGTCGAAGCTGGCGCTGTCGGAGGCCAGGATTGGGTTGAGGATGGTCGCGTCTGCGCTGGACCCTTCGACCCAGACACCGCCCTGGACGGGAGGCACGGGAGTGGGCGTCACGACCACCTCTTCGGTTTCGGTGACGACCTGGGTGACGATAACGGTCTCCCTCACCGTTTCGACTACGGGCGTGGGTTGGGGGCAGGCGGCCAGGACCAGTGCGGCGACCAGGAGGACTGCCAGGAGTGAGAGTTTCTTATTTTTCATTCTAGAATCCCCTGTAAAAGGTATTGCGGAGCCCCACCTCATGAATGGACCCCGGACCGGAATCGCTCAAACGAACCGATCGAAAGAGTTTATGGCACCCCGAAATGCAGCAGCCGAAGATTTGACAACTGCACAGTCATTCGCGAAGGAAAACCTTGCGCCGGTATCCTGCGTGACAGAGACACAGGTCACATCGTACAGGCCGGGGGAGCAGGAGCATGGTAGCATTCTGATCGGTTGCTGTCAACAAGCTGATGCAAACCTGAACTGCAGTAGTCAGCAGTTAGCAGTTAGTAGTCAGTGGTTAGTGGTCAGAGACGGCGCGTCTCCTTCCTCAGAGCTTTAGAGGGGCGGGACGTGCCTCTGTTGCGATCCGAGGGATAGGAAAGTTCGTCGCCAGTTTGGGATGCACGCATGCAGACCCCCCGGGGGTGCGTCCCAGTGCTGGGGCGAAAAGTGTCAGGCGGGGAATGCGCGGCGGCAGGCGATATTGTGTTCCGACTTTTAGCGGGGCACAGGGCAGGCACGAGGGCGAGGAGAGAGTGCCGCAGTGTTGTCTGCGGGGGACTGGCGGGACGTGGTCCGGCTGGACACCTTCGATTAGGCACCTGTAACGAATATCGACACCAGGTCGATGAGGCATGTTGTAGGAGAGGGGGCGTTGCGGGGGCGGAGCCCCCGCACAAGGGAGGGCCGAATAGGCCCGACCGCCCAGAACTGCAGTGGTCAGTGGTCAGTGGTCAGAGAAGGGGCTTACTCTGACGCGGAGTTAATCTCGAGATGGTTGGGGCTCCGCAGCGACCTGAGGCATGGGGAAGTTCGCACTCGTTTTGGGATGCACCCATGCAAACCTCCGAGGGGGGATTCGGCGCGGCTTTTGCCATTCCGTTATAATGGCGGGAGCCCCCCTGCTTGAATTCGGCGCGGCGTTGAACGGGCTGTGCGTTTGCCGAAAGTCATAGCGCCCACCTGCGGAGCCGGACGAGGACAGTTCGCACCGTTCGCGCAGAATCAATTCACGCCCAACCACAATTTGCGGCGCGGCTGCGCCGGAGGATTCACCATGACCAGTTCAGAATCGTCGACGCATTCCAACCGGCTGGCGGATGAGACATCGCCCTATCTGCTGCAGCACGCCCACAATCCGGTGGACTGGTACCCGTGGGGGGAGGAGGCGCTGGAGAAGGCGCGGGCGGAGGACAGGCCGATCTTTCTGAGCATCGGCTACAGCGCGTGCCACTGGTGTCATGTGATGGAGCGGGAGAGCTTTGAGAACGAGCAGACGGCGGAGTTGATGAATGCCAATTTCGTCAACGTGAAGGTGGACCGGGAGGAGCGCCCGGACCTGGACGCGATCTACATGGATGCGGTGCAGGCGATGACGGGGAGCGGCGGCTGGCCGATGAGCGTTTTTCTGACGCCGGCGGGCAAGCCCTTTTACGGCGG
The DNA here is from genome assembly GCA_034428435.1 of Caldilineaceae bacterium. Taxonomy (GTDB): domain Bacteria; phylum Chloroflexota; class Anaerolineae; order Caldilineales; family Caldilineaceae; genus Bin5. The sequence continues at coordinate 2,974 of DAOUHY010000003.1, forward strand.
GACGTATTTTCCGCCGCAGCCGCGTTACGGGATACCGTCGTTTCCGCAGCTATTGCTGGCGGTGGCGGACGCGTACAGGAACCGGCGGGGGGACCTGGAGGAGCAGGCGCAGCGGTTGACGGAGGCGATTGGGCGCACGGGCAGCCTGTCTGCGAGCGGCGACGCGCCGGGTGAGGAGGTCCTGAGCGAGGCGACTGCCAGGTTGCTGCAGTATTTTGACGAGCAGTACGGCGGATTCGGCGACCAGCCCAAGTTTCCGCAGCCGATGACGCTGGAGTTTGCGATGAGCCAGTACCGGCGGGGCGGGGATGCCGACGTGCTGCACATCGCCGAGCATACGCTTGAACAGATGGCGGCGGGCGGGATCTACGA
>DAOUHY010000004.1:0-12573 GCA_034428435.1 Caldilineaceae bacterium
GCGTTGCTGTTGACGCCGCTGGCGGTGGCCAGGCGGATGCCGCGTTGGCGGAGGGCGTCGAGGTCGAACTGGTCGACGCCGGCGCCGATGGACTGGATGAAGCGGAGGCGGGGGGCGACGTCGAGGAGATAGTTCTGCCAGAAGCCGGAAATCAGCAGGACATCCGCTTCCTGCAGGCGGGCGGCGAGGTCCTCAGGCGTCCAGACTTGGAAGTGCTGGATGCGCTCCTGACCGGCGGGGGTGTTGCTGCGCAGATGGGACTGGCGGCGGGCAAAGATCGTTTCCAGCTGATAGGCTACGTGGGCGAAGCAGATGGTCAGGTCTTCGGGTGCGGGAAGGGGGTGGGTCGTCATTGGGCTGCTCCGTGGCGGGTGCATTGCGGGCTCTTGGCGGCGTGACGGTCAGGCACTGTATAGCACGGGTGCGCGCGATCGTGCAATGCGGAGGGGTGTTGGTTCGGGAAGGGGGTGAATCCTGGATTTGGGGTGGGACCAGTCTGGGCGGAGAACACCTTTTTATCCGCGAAGGCACGCGAATGGTCGCGAAGAACACCTTTCTTTGATCGGCGAAGGCACGCGAAGAGCCAGGAGAAGGGGCATTCAGCAGGGCACCCACAAGGGGTGCCCCTACGGTGGGACTGCACAGTGGAAGGAAATGTCAACGGGACCTGATGTCATTTGGCGAGACGCAGTGCAGGCGCCTGGCCTGGCCGTACGGTGGAGTCCGTCAGTTGGGGGTGCGAGGGCAGGCACAGGGCCGGCACCTGCGGGGATTTGCTGGGACTGGCGGGACGTGGTCTGGCTGGACACCTTCGATTAGGCACCTGTCGCCAATATCGACACCCGGTCGATGAGGCATGTTGTAGGAGAGGGGGCGTTGCGGGGGCGGAGCCCCCGCACAAGGGAGGGCCGACTAGGCCCGACCGCCCAGAAAGGCAGCGGTCAGTAGTCAGCGGTCAGAGACGGCGCTCATTCTGGCGGAAACTGGAATGGGAACTGATCGTGGCATGGTTGCCTCCAGAGGTATTGGAAAGTTGACCCGATGATTGGGATGTACGCCGGAGCAGTGTGCTTTTCCTTAAGGGAGCCCTCTGTGCTATACTTCGGCAAATTTTTTTCTTTCTTTTGGACAGGATTTGCACAATGGCCCGGTGGCGAGCTTACCATACGCCTGCGACCGTTGCTGAGGCGCTCTCATTGCTGCACCAGCACAAGGACAGGGCGCGCATTATTGCCGGCGGCACGGACCTGATCCTGGATATGGAGGCCGAACAGGCGGAGGCGCCCGAGGTGCTGGTGGATGTGACCAAAATTGGTGGCATCGACCGCATTGCGCAGGAGGACGGCTGGATCGTACTGGGCGCCGGAATCACGCATACGCAGATTGAAAGCAGTCCGCTGCTGCGCGCGCATGCCAGATGCCTGACCGAGAGTTGCGGCGTTATCGGCGGGCCGCAGGTGCGCAATGTGGCGACGCTGGGCGGGAATGTGGCGCACGCGCTGCCGGCGGCGGACGGGACGATCGGGTTGCTAGCGCTGGAGGCGGAGGTCGAAGTCGCCGCGCACAGCGCGCGGGGGACGCTGCATACATGGCAGCCACTCCTCTCCATCTTTACCGGCCCCGGCCGCAACCGCCTGGCCCCCGACCAGATGCTGCACGCGTTCCGCTTCCGGCCGACGGGTGCGCGGGCGGGCAACGCCTTTGACCGTATCATGCGGCCGCAGGGCGTGGCGCTGCCGGTCCTGGGCATCGCGGCCAGAGTGCGGTTGGATGCAACGCTGCGCCGGGTGGAGGATGCGGTCATTGCGATTGGGCCGGCCGGCCCGACGCCCTTTCGTGCGACGCGGGCGGAAGAGGTATTGACGACGGCCAAGGCGTTTGACGATGACGCGGTTGAACAGGCAGTTGACGCGGCCCAGACGCAGGCCAGTTTGCGGACCAGCAAGTACCGTGCGTCCCAGGCGTATCGCCACGAGATGATTAGCGTACTGCTGCGACGCGTGCTGCAGACGGCTGTGGAGCGGGCGCGCATGAATGACGCGTCCGCAGAGCCGGAGGATGCTTAGCCAAGGCAGTGGTCGAGCGTTTGGCCACTTTTTTTGCAGTGAGGCGAGAGCGCGTGGGCTATGATCCACCTCACCTCGGTTGAGAAAGGTCCCTCTTTCCCCCAAGAAGGGATATTCCCATATAACGTGCCTGTCATCGCCCGGTTGGAGAAGGTGCGCTTCGAGAGTTCGGTGACCTTTCTGGTGGGCGAAAACGGCAGCGGCAAGTCCACCTTTCTTGAAGCGCTGGCGACCGCAGTGCGCCTGCCGACCGTTGGCGCGGAGGAGGCGGGCAGCGATCCATCGCTGGCCACGGTACGGCAGCTGTCGAGACATCTGCGCCTGGCCTGGACGAAACGGACGGGACGGGGATTCTATCTGCGGGCCGAGGACTTTTTCGGCTTTGCCAAGCGCATCGCCCAGATGCAGGCGGAGCTGCAGGCGGAGATGGCCAACGTGGACGCGGAGTATGAGGGCCGCTCCGACTTCGCCAAGAGCATGGCGAAGATGGCATACTCGGGCCAGTTGGCCGCCATCGAGGAGAGCTATGGAGACGGACTTGACGCACGCTCTCACGGAGAGGCGTTCCTGGCCCTGTTTCAGGCCCGCTTCGCGCCCAACGGCCTGTATCTGCTGGATGAACCGGAAGCGCCACTCTCGCCTCTGCGCCAGGTGGGGCTGCTCGCCCTGCTGAAGGAGATGGTCGCGCGCGACGCCCAGTTCATTATCGCTACCCACTCGCCAATCCTGATGGCCTTTCCCGGTGCCACGATCCTGAACTTCGACCAGTCACCCCCCCAGCCCGTGCCCTGGGAATCATTGGAGCACGTGAGCGTGACGCGAGGATTTCTGAACGATCCACAGCTGTATCTGAACCACTTGTAAGAACAGTTTGCAGGGCAGGCGGACTGCGACCCCGAAAGCGTCCCGTCGGAAACCACCATCGTTCATGCCGACTGGAGCACATACGTGACACAACTTACTCTGACCGTCAACGGCGAGGAGCGCTCTCTTGACGTACCGCCCAGCCGTTACCTGGCCGAGGTACTGCGCTACGATCTGGGGCTGACCGGCACGAAGATCGGCTGTGATGAGGCCGAATGCGGCTGTTGCACCGTCATCGTCGACGGCCAGTCGGTCGACTCCTGCATCTACCCGGCGTTCAAGGCGCAGGGTTCCCAGGTGTTGACGATCGAAGGGCTGGCCCAGACGCGGCCCGCCTCCGAGGACGGTTCCTGCTGCGCACAGGAACTGCATCCGCTACAGGATGCCTTCATCCGCCACGGCGCGACGCAGTGCGGCTTCTGCACGCCCGGGTTCATCATGCAGGCCAAGACACTGCTGGACGAAAACCCGGACCCGAGCGAGGTGGAGATCAAGGATTGCTTGAAGGACACCTACTGCCGCTGCACCGGCTATACAGCGATCATCAGTTCGGTGAAGGCGGCCAGCGAGTATTTGCGCACCGGCAGGATGCCGGATGCGGTGCTGCCGCCGGTGATGAAGCCGCTGACGCAGATCGGTCAGCCATTGCAGCGGCCGGATGCGGTCGAAAAGGTGACGGGGGCGGCGCTCTACACTGATGACTATACGTTCGAAGGGATGCTTTTCGGGGCAACGCTGCGCAGCGAACACCCGCACGCGCGGATTCGCAGCATCGACGCGGATGCGGCGCGCGCGCTGGAGGGCGTGCACGCGGTGCTGACGCACGCGGACGTGCCGGGCGACCCGCGGCACGGGCTAGTCGAAAACGACTGGCCGGTCTTCGCGGGCGGACGCTTCCCGGCACGCTATGTCGGGGACGCGATTGCGCTGGCGGTGGCAGAGACGGCGGAGATCGCGCAGCAGGCGCTGGCGCTGATCGGCGTCGATTACGAGGTTCTGGAGGCGGTCACGGATCCGCGGGATGCGTTGCAGCCCGACGCGCCGCAACTGCACCCGGACCGTCCTGACGGGAACCTGCTCAAGCATATCAAGGTGCGGCATGGCGACGTGGAGGCGGGGTTCGCCGCGTCCGACGTCGTCGTGGAGCGGACGTACCGCACGCCGATGACCGAGCACGCCTTTCTGGAGCCGGAGTGCGCGCTGGCGGTGCCGGCGGGATATAGCGGGGTGCGCCCATCAACCAGCAAGGAGAAAGGCGCGGCCGAATACGACAGCGACAAGCTGACCGTGTATGTCGGCAGCCAGATCCCGTACAGCGACAGGCGGCAGGTGGCAAAGAGCCTGGGCCTGGATGACGAAGAGGTGCGGGTTATCGGGACACTGATGGGGGGCGGTTTCGGCGGCAAGGAGGGCATCGCCGGACAGATCCACGCGGCGCTGGCCGCGCAGGCGACGGGCCGGCCGGTCAAGATTTTGTACAGCCGGCAGGAGAGCCTGATCTTCCACCCCAAACGTCACAGCACGATCATCCGCATCAAGACGGGGGCACTGCGCGACGGCACGCTGACGGCTGTGGAGGCGGAACTGTACGGCGACAGCGGGGCCTATGCCAGCCTGGGCGAGAAGGTGATGACCCGCGCCACGACCCACGCCACCGGCCCGTATGTGATGCCTCATGCCAGGATCGACTGCTACGCCATGTACACGAACAATGCGCCGAGCGGCGCGTTCCGCGGCTTTGGCGTCACGCAGTCGGCATTTGCGGTGGAGAGCAATCTCGACATTCTGGCGGCAGAGCGGGGCATGGACCCGGCCGAGCTGCGGCGGAAGAACGTGATGCGCGTGGGCGTCGAGACGGCCACCGGCCAGGAGCTGATCGAAAGCGTGGGGCTGCTCGAATGTCTTGACAAAGTCGAGGAAGAGATCAAGAGATCGGGGGACGTTGACCCGAACTCGTTGCCTTCCGACCCCTGGGCTCCGGTCGAGGTCGGCAGCAAGCGGTACGCCTGGGGTATCGCCGCGGGCTACAAGAACACCGGCCTGGGGGGCGGCGCGCCGGACAAGGCGGAGGCCGAAGTGGAGGTATTCCCGGACGGCACGGCGGCGATCCGCACCAGCAGCGCCGAGATGGGGCAGAATCTGGTCGGCGTACTGGCGGCCTGCACGGCGCAGGAGCTGGGTCTGCCGTTCGAGAAGGTACACGTGACGGTGATGGACACGGACCTGACGCCCGACGGCGGCCCCTCAACGGCCAGCCGCCAGACGTATGTCAGCGGCAACGCGGCGCGCTTGGCGGCGCGGGCCATGCGCGAGCAGATGCAGAACGTTCTGGCCGAAATGTTCGACACGCATCCGGAGGTGATCGCTTTCCACGAGGGGCTGGCGTATGTGGATGAGAGGCGGCTGGCAAAGATGCACGGAGCGGAGCTGCCGGTTGAGGGCGCCAACGGCAGCGCGGGCGGGATTCTGCCGGGATCCACGCGCAGCATCTCTTTCGCCGATGCGGTCAACGCATTGCTGGCCGAGAACCGGTTGCCGAAGATACGCTATGAGTACTGGGCGCCGCAGACGCAGCCGCTGGGGACGGGCGGCGACATGCACTTCGCCTTCTCGTACGCGGTGCACGCGGCGCAGGTGAGCGTGGATACCGATACGGGCGAGGTGGCGGTAGAGCGGGTGATCTCCGCCCACGACGTGGGCAGGGCCATCAACCCGCTGAGCCTGCTGGGGCAGATCGAAGGCGGGATCGTGATGGGCATCGGCAACGCCCTGACCGAGAACTATATCGTCGAAGACGGAGTCCCCTGGACGGAGCGCCTGGGCCAGTACAAGATGCCGGGCATCAAGATGACGCCGAAGATGGACAGCCACATCGTCGAGCATCCGACGGCGGATGGGCTGTATGGCGCCAAGGGCGTGGGCGAGATCAGCTCGATCCCGATCAGCCCGGCGATCACCAATGCCATCTGCAACGCGGTGGGCGTTCGCTGCCTGGCCCTGCCGGTCGATCAGGACGCATTGCTGCTGGCGATGCGCGACGGTGAGAAGGAGATCGACGGTCACTGGGGGCAGACGGGCGAGTGGTCAGTAGTCAGTGGTCAGTAGTCAGTGGTCAGTGGTCAGTGGTCAGATAGGGCACTGACGCTTGGGAACCCCGGTTTTTCATGCAACTCCATCATGCTCTGCGCCTGGCGCCTGACGAACTCTCGGTTGTTACACTGGTCGGCGCCGGGGGTAAGACGAGCGCGCTCTTCCGGCTGGCGGAGGAGGCGGTTGGCGGCGGGCGTCGCGTTGTCACCACCACGACCACCCACATTTTCGCGGCGCAGGCGGAGCAGGCGCCGGCCCGTCTCGAAGTCGTGCCGGACAGGCCTGACGCAGTTGACTGGGCTGCGCTGGAGGCACAGCTGGCGCGGCACGGGCACTGCCTGATCTGGGCTCCGCCCGGCGCCGGCGGCGGCTCATCCGACCCCACTCTTACAGGTTCCAAACGGCAGGGCCTTCCTCCGCAAGTTGTGGACGCGCTGGCGGCGCGGGCCGGTGATCTGGGCATCAGCCTGATCGCGATTGAGGGGGATGGCAGCCGGCGGCGGCCGGTGAAGGCGCCGGCGCCGCATGAGCCGGTTATTCCCGATTGCACAACCCACCTGGTCCCAGTCGCCGGTCTCGACGGGCTGGGGCTGCCTCTGGACGAACCTCACGTACACCGGCCCGAACGGGTACGCGCGCTTCTGCAGGAGGAGGATGCGTCGACGCGCCTGACACCGCGCATGTTGGGACGGCTGCTGGTGGAGCCGTATGGGGGAGGAGAGAGGGGAGAGGAGAGAGGAGAGAGAACACCACTTGGCGGCGGGTCGCGGCCTGCGGGTGCGAGATTGGTGCCGCTGTTGAACAAGGCGGAAAGCGCGCCCAGGCTGGCTGCAGGGCGGCTGATTGCACAGCAGTTGGCGCAGCGGGGTCAGCCTGTGCTCATCGGCGCGGTGGGGCCGGAGAGCCGGACGGCGGTTCGCGAGCGGTGGGGCGCGACGACGGCGGTTGTGCTGGCGGCAGGAGAGAGCCGCAGGATGGGGGAGCCGAAACAGCTGCTGCGCTGGCAGGGCGAGCCGCTGGTGACGCGGGCGGCCCGTGTCGCTCTGGAGAGCGGCGCGTCGGAAACGGTGGTGGTGACCGGCGCGGTCGGTGAGCAGGTGGAGGCGGCGCTGGGTCCTTTGCGCGAGGCGGGGCGCGGACGTCTGCATGTTGTTCACAACCCCGCGTGGCAGGCGGGGCAGGCGGGGTCGGTGCGCGCGGCGGTTGAGGCGCTGCCGGCCGCGTGTGAGGCGGTCCTGTTTACGCCGGTGGACCAGCCGCGTCTGCCGGCAGGGCTGTTGCGGCGGCTGTGGCAGGTGTGGCGCGGCGGCAGCGATCTGGCGGCTGTGGCGGTGGACGGGGCGGTACGCGGCGCGCCGGGGCTTTTTGACCGGCGTTTCTTCGGTCAGTTGAGGCAGGTCCAGGGAGACGGGGGCGGGGGGAGGCTGCTGCGCCAGTACGCGGCGGAGGTCAGCGCGATCGAGGCGCCGTACGAGTGGGTGGCTGATGTGGACACACCGGAGGACTGGCGGGCGGCGGTGGATCGAGGTTAGGTTCGGTTGGCATTTTGGGAAGGGCCGTTCAGAATTTGACGAGAACGGATCGATCCGCGAAGGGGCGCGAAGAACACCTTTGGCGTATCGCATTTTCTTTATTTGCCAGTGAAAGCGAGGTGAGGCGGCATGTCTATGCTTGAAAACGGAATCCGTTGCAGCCCGGCCATCCATGCGCCGGGAGAACGTCAGATTACCTTCAGCCAGGCCATTCACGAAGCCGTTGCCGAGGAGATGGCCCGCGACGAGCGCGTCTTCGCCATCGGTGAAGATATTGCCGTGGCCGGCTCGGTATTCAAAGTGTTCGTCGGCCTGTTTGAGAGATTCGGCCCGGAACGGGTTATCGATTCACCCATTTCGGAGGCGGGCATCGCCGGCATCGGTGTGGGCGCGGCCATCACGGGTATGCGGCCGATTGTGGACATCATGTTTTGCGATTTTGCCACCCTGGTGATGGACCAGCTGATCAACCAGGCGGCCAAGACGCACTACATGTCGGGCGGCAAGCTGAAGGTGCCGATGGTCTTGCGGACGACGATGGGGGCCGGTAGCCGCACTGCCGCCCAGCACAGCCAGTCTCTGCATGCGCTGTTCAGCCACATTCCCGGCCTGAAGGTGGCGATACCGGCCACCCCTTACGACGCCAAGGGGCTGATGAAAAGCGCCATCCGCGACGATAATCCAGTCATGGTTTTCGAAGACAGGACGCTCTTTCAACAGGAGGGGCCGGTGCCGGAGGCGGAGTATACCCTGCCCCTGGGCGAGGCGGACGTGAAGCGCACGGGTGACGACATCACAATTGTCGCGACCAGTTCGATGGTGTACGTTGCCCTGGAAGCGGCCGACAGGCTGGCCGCGGCCGGCATCAGTGCAGAGCTGATCGATCCGCGCACGACGTCTCCTCTGGACACAGGGACACTGGTCCAGTCGGCCCGAAAGACCGGCCGGGCGCTTGTGGTCGACGAGGGATACCGGCAGTATGGCGTCACCGGTGAAATTGCCTCGGTCATTGCCGACGGCGCCTTCTACTATCTGGACGCCCCGGTCAAGCGCATCGGCGCCATGAACGTGCCGGTACCGTTCTCGCCTGCGATGGAGGATTTGACGATCCCCAACGCCGACAATGTGGTCGAGACGGCCAAGGCCATGTGTGGGAGGGGATAAAAAGCGCAGAGGCGAGGAGAGAGTGAAGAGGAGTGAGGAGAGAGAGGAAGTATCGCTCGCCTCACGGAGGGCCGCTAATGGACTATGGCATAGCGGTGTAGGTTGGGCTCAAATGGGAGTTACTACGCCTGTCTTGCCTGCGCTGGCACATACTCGGGACGTGTCATGACGCGGGGGAAGTTCTGGTCGCAGCGGGTCGTCAAGGTCATATTGCCACCCACTCGCTGCGGCGGGGGGTTTTAGGAGAGGGGGCGTTGCGGGGGCTCCGCCCCCGCACAAGGGAGGGCCGAATAGGCCCGACCGCCCAAAAGCGAGGAGAGAGGGTAGAGGAGAGAGGAGAGAGGAAACATCGCTTGTCTCACTCGGGGTGGCGGATAAACTATGGTTTAGGAGTCACGTTTTTCTCAGTTTTTTCCGGCGCCAGGTTCCGTTGACATTTGGGAAGGCCACTCAAAATTCAGCAAGAACGGAAAGCCGGCATGCCTGACAGGAATTTTCCTCGCTTGAATGTTATGATAGACAGAACCAATTGATCCGCGAAGTCACGCGAAGAACACCTGTCGATCCACGAAGGGCCACTAAGGGCCGCGAAGAACACCTTTTTGTCCGCGGAGGACGCGGAGGGACGCGGAGAACACCCAGGGCAATCGCATCTAAATTGGTTTGCCAACATTGCCGAAGTTAGCCCGAGAGTCCACGAAGGGGATTCTCAAGGAACAGACGTAGAGCCTACACGAGGGGCAGGCACAAGGCCTGCCCCTACATTTCGGGCAGCCTCCCAAGAAATTGACGCAATAGGATGCAATTGCCCTGCTGCCCTATCCCAGCCATGGGACATCAGCAGTAAGCATATGGTATAGTGGGGCGCAACAACGAAAGGGCAAAAATTGGACTGGGCATGAGAATAGGCGAGTTGCTGTGGCCCCAGGACAGAATCGATCACATTGCGCGACACGGCATTACGATAGATGAAGTCGAGGAGGTATGCTTCGGTCGTCCACTGGTTCTACGTGCAAAATCCCGAGGAGAGAATCCAACCTACTATATTTTGGGACAAACAGATGCGGGCCGCTATCTGTTCTGTGTGGCAATTCAATTTCCTGATGGCAGAGGACTCCCTGTCACCGCCAGAGTGATGACAGGAAGGGAAAGACGGCGATATAGACAGTGGAGGAATCGATGAACGGCAATAAAATTCTGCAGACCGATTCGATCCAGGAGCTCGCCGACTTCTGGGACACACATGATCTAACCGACTTCGATGCCGAACTTGAGGAGGTGAACGAACCGGTCTTTGACCGTCAAACCACCGTCACCGTTCGTCTTGAGGCGGACGAATCCAGGATTGTCAGGTCGCTTGCCCGGTTGCACGGAATCTCCCATGCGCAACTGATTACCCGATGGGTTGTCGAACGCATTCAGGCTTCCTCGCGATCGGCAACTTAACGCCTGTCATCGACATACTCAACGGCGAACAGTCTCAGGCATCGTGACCGGTGTGCGAAACTCCAGCATCGTCCTCCTGAAAGTTCTCTCTCAATAAGATGCGTATGCCCTGGGAGAACACCTCTTTGTCCGCGGAGGACGCGGAGAACACCTTTCTTTGATCCGCGAAGGCACGTGGAGGGCCCGCAATAGGGGCAATCACCAGGGCATCCACAAGGGGTGCCCCTACGGTAGGGACAGCTGGATGAAATGTCGATGGGCCCAAAGCAGAGGGGGGGGAACGAACATCCCAGGGCTAACCGAGACCGAGGAGCGATGATTTCTGTCAGGGGGGTCATTGCAGGTCGGGCGGGTGTTCAGTTCAGATCAGGTCGAATATTATTGTGAGCTCCCTCAAGCTACACGAATATAGTATGGTGTGTAATTCGCTTATTGATCGCTGGTTTTCGAAGCTTGGTCGGCGCGCCAGGCGTCGCTGATGAGGCGGAAGATGTCGGTCTCGGTGACGATGCCGATGGGCAGGAGTTTCCTGCCGCTGGCCTCAGCCGGCTGGACCACAGGAATGCCGCCGATCTTGGTTTCCATCATCTTTTCCACCAACTGGCCGAGCGCTGCTTCGGGTGCGATTGCAATGACGTCGGCGGTCATCACATCGCGCACGGTCAGCCACTCCTCAGCAAGGCCCGGATTGTAGCGGCTGGCCACGCTGCCGACGGTTTCCGCTTCCAGCACATCGGCGTCGGTGACGATGCCGCACATGTAGCCGTCCTGGTCGATCACAATGATGCGGCGCACATTGTTATCCTCCATCAACCCCGCGGCATCCACGGCCAGGGCGTCGGGATCGATGGTGATCACCGGCGCGCTCATGATTTCGCTAACCAGTATGCGATGCATTGATGACTCCATTGTGCGGGTACTGGCAGTACCGGCCACAAACCAAAGCGCTCTTCAGGAAGAGTGCTCGACGACGAACCGCAATACGTCTGTCGTGGTGAAAATGCCGACGACTTTGCGTTCTATAACCACGGGCAGCCCGCCGATACTGTAGTCCAGCATCAGACGGCAGGCGACATCTATCGAACTGTCCGGCGCAACGGTCACCGGATCGGAGGTCATGGCATCGCTGACAGGCAGCTTCGCCCAGAAATAGTTGATTTCGAAGAGGCTGAGCGTGGTGACGGTGGACGGGGCGGCCTGGCGCAGATCACCGAAGCTGACGATGCCGGTCAGATGTCCGTTGTCATCTACGACCGGCAGCCGGCGGCAGCGATGCTCCGCCATGAGGTCGCGTGCGTCGGCGAGGGAGTCCTCTTTGTGGCAGGTATGCGGATTCGGCGTCATCCAGTGCTGTACCTGGCTGCTATCGGACCCCATCGGCGCCTCCACACCTGGAATTGGCTTTCAAGAGATGGCTTCTCGCCGCTGGATACGGTCCATGACCGTCCGCATCTCCGACAGCAGCGCCCCGCTGTGGGGGCCGGTCGCGCAGAAGGACAGCGTCCGCTCGGAAACGTTGTCGTCCATTGGTCGCGGCCGGTCGCCGGTTGCATCACAGGCCAGCCGCATCTGGTCGTTGTCCACTGAGGTCTGCCTGTCCGGGTCGCTGTCGAAACGAACCGTAAGGCGGTCGGCCGGCAGCAGGTCGCCGAGGCGATCAGCCCATTCAATGACGACGACATGGCGCATGGGGGGAGGGTCCGGCGTGCGCTCCCAAGCGTCGCAGAACTCCTCTTCGACGACATCAAGAATCTCTTCCATGCCCAACCCGTATAACTCGGCGGCAAGGGACTCGCTGTCTTCGGGCAGTCGGTAACTGTCCACGTGGAACAGGCGCACGTCTTGTGCCGGGGATGTGTATTCGTTGATCAGGGTAAACGTGGGACTGGTGATGCGCGCCTGCACGCCCAGTCCCCTGGCCAGACCCTGGGCGAAGGTTGTCTTGCCGGCGCCCAGGTCGCCAACGAGACCGATCAGGGCGCCGGTGGTTGGCGGCGGCTCGCCGTTGCCTGATAGTTGCGGAAAACGGATTGCCCGCCCCAGCAGTTTGCCGAGATTATGCGTTTCCAGGGGAGAGGAGGATAGGACCGGGAAGCGGAAGTGATCGTTCACCCAATTGATCTCTGACAAGTCCGCCGCCCGTCACGGGACTGGGATGTCCGGCGGCCCGAAGTTGAGGGGCCTATTTGATTCTATACCCTCACCTTTGCGATTGTACCCCCCACGTTGCCGCGAAGCCAAATGCAGGAATTATTGCGTTCCTGTTACAATAAGGATTGGTAGTTCGTGTAAAGCCCACGGATTCGGACACCAACAGCCAGTTTCGGACACCAACGACCAGTCACCAGCCGCTGCATTCATGCTGTCAGGATCTCCATTACGCCGCCTCCTCGTCGCGGGCCTCATCATAG
>DAOUHY010000005.1:0-5513 GCA_034428435.1 Caldilineaceae bacterium
CAGGGCTTCGACCTGTCCTACAATCCCGATAAAGCCAAGATCGAAACGGTCATCGCCACAACCGCGCGCCCCTTCCTGGAAACGATCAAGGGCTACCGCGTGCTGGACGAAAATCGCATCGAAGCCTACGTGGACTTCTGGCATTTTGAACAGAACTACATCGCCTCCTACGGTATCCCCTCCGGGTTGAGTACTCCCTGGGAGATGCTCTATGCGATGGATGAACTGGTATTCGGCCAGCGGCGGGCTGCGTTTAGCGACACGGCTGCCGCCCGCTACAACGTGCCATGGATCAGCCTTGTGCTGGATCGGGATGCCCGCCTAGTACGCAAGGCCATGCTGGACCTGCGCAGGGCAGAGACCATCCCCACAGACGTGTTCACCCTGCCCACTGCCGACGGTGAAATGGTCCTCACCAGCAGCGAAGAAGGCGTGGAACGTTACACTGCCGTTCTCGACTGGTTTGACGAGAAAGGCCACATGGTTATCAGCAACGGTCCCTTCACGTTGGAGCGCTATGATCCTCCGGCCCAATTCGCCGAGCTGGCCGCCTTCCGTGACGAGAATTACCCCTTCACGGCCAGCGATCTCTACCGCGGGTTGCCGCACCTGATCGAATATACCGAGATCGAGGCGCCGCCGATCGAGTTGGGCGCCGACTATGAAGTTACCTTGACGCTGGATGGGCCTGGCAATCTGTCCTTGCGCTATCTGCTGATTGACACCGCCACCGGGGAGATAATCCAACAGGGCGACGCCGACATCCTGGACCCCAACTGGTTTGCGATCAGAATGACTGCTGAAACCACGGACGAGCTGGAACTGGGGATCTACGAACTGGTACTGGTTGCCTACAGTGATGAGCTGGCCCGCATGGCGGAGCGGCGCATCGAGCTGGAAGCGGATATCGCCATCATCGAAGAGGGGCCGGCAGCGGAGGAATCAGAGTCCTCAGAAGCAGAGGATGCTTTATCTGCCGACTCGGATGAGGCGTCTTCCGAGGCCGCAGCCGACGAGGAAGAGAGCGAATCGGAAACCGCGGTGGAAACCGAAGCAGAGTCCGACACAGCAGAGACCGATACGGAATCCGATACCGAGACCGCCTCAGAATCGGATACGGAAGCCGAATCGGAGAGCACTGCGTCTGAGTCTGCAGAGGCCGAATCTGCAGGAGCTGAAACCGAACCCGCCGCCGGTCTGCCCGTAAACGTAGTTGTCGGCGCAGTGGTCGTTATTATCATCTTTGGCGGCATCCTTCTCATGCGCCGCAGACGTTAACAGCAGTGGCTAGTGAATCGTGGACAGTGTATAGTGAATAGTAACTTCACATGAGCCCCTGACTACTGACCACCGATCACTAGCCACTGACCACTGCTGTAATGTCACTTTTTCGTCCCCTCCTCGTCCGTTCCCTCACCATGGTCGGGGTCTTCTTCGTCGTTCTGCTCATGCTGGTGTTGACGCTGGGCCTGACCGGCTTCTCCGACCGCATCCTTGCAGCAACGATAGGAGAGCAGTTGCGCGCCGAGCGAACCGCGCTGGCCGAGACCATCCGCGACCCCGACGAGATGGAAAAAGTGCTGGAGAAGCGCCGCGAGGAGCTGGAGATCTTCTATGGGTTGCGCACGCCCTGGTACTATCGCCTCCCGAGCACTGCGTTGCGGGTGTTGACCCTCGATCTGGGCGAAGCCCGCTCGCTGCGCAGCTTCGATGGCAGCAATCGCGTCTTCGATATCGTGACCGAGCGCGTGCCCAACTCCATGCTCCTGCTCACCACATCGTTTATCATCACCGCCATCATCGGCATCGTCGGCGGCTCCTATCTTGCCACCCGCCAGGGTTCCTGGCTCGATCGCTTTGTCTCCGGCTTTGCGGCCGTTTCCTATGCCATTCCCACTTGGTGGATCGGCATCCTGTTTATACTGATTCTCTCCATCCAGCTGCGAATCCTTCCTTCCGGCGGCATGTACAGCACGCCGCCGCCTACAGAGCCCCTGCCTCGCTTCTTCGACCTTGTCTCACATGCTCTGTTGCCGGTGATTACCCTGGTGCTTGTCAGCTTTGGGCCGTCGATCTACTCGATTCGCACCATCACACTCAATATCGCCCAGGAAGACCACGTTAAAATCGCCCGCGCCAAGGGTCTGCCCGAGAGCCGGGTTCGCCTCCGCCATATTCTGCGCGTGGCCGCCCCGCCGATCGTCACCGGCCTCCTGTTCGGCCTGGCTGGCTCGCTGTCAGGCTCGATTCTGGTGGAGACTGTCTTTAACTGGCAGGGCATGGGCCGGCTCTACTACGATGCCCTCGCCGGCACGCCCGATGAAAACGTCATCGTTGCCCTCACCTTCATCTTCACTCTGATGTATGTGGTGATCCGCATCGTGCTGGAAGTGCTCTACGTCTTTCTCGATCCTCGTGTGAGGTACACAGACTGATGCCGCACGGCAGCATTGCAACTGGGTCGTCCTCCGGGTCCCGAACGAAGAGCGGCGCGAGGAGGAAAACGCCGTGAACAGGGCCAACGCCTTGCGTGAGCTTCTGCGCAGCGGGCCGGGTTTCGGCGGCGTCAGCCTGTTGTGTCTGCTGATCGTGGTGGCCCTTTATGTGTTGCTCGTATTTCCACTGGATTTCGGCGAGAGCCAGTGGAGCAGTCCCATCGTCTGGGTGGATAACCCTAAAGCGGTACCGCCGACCTGGACCAACTCATTTCGCCGGGAGTCCCGGCCTCGCCACCGTATCTTCGAGGGCACGGAGCCGCACACTGTGCAGATGGCCCGCAGCGGGCCGGTCCATAGCTGGCGTTTCCCCCTGACCTACGCCTCGTCCCACCCGCCGACCTTTTTGGCCGTCACCCTCGCCGACGTCAGATACGAAGAGAGGCCGCCACTGGTGCTGATCTCACTTAGACGGCCAGACGGCAAACAGCTGCGCATCTACCGCCATACGGTACGCGGTCCCCGTGAAGGTGAGAGCGGACCGTTTCTGCGATACGGCCAAACGCCACTGCGGGTGCAGCTGAGCACCGACGAAGCAACCGTGACTGCGGTGCAGAATTTCCTTGCCGACGAGTTTGATCTGCGGCTGGACGGCGCGCAGATCGGCGGACGCGTAGATCGTTTCCTCTTTGGCGTCCCCTCCGGCGACTCTGAGGAAGCTTTCGTGCCCCTGACCGGCGACTATGAGATCATCGTCCAGGCTGCAATGCGGGAGGAAGGCGACAGTGTGGGGAAAGTGCGCTTCGTCGTGGGCGGCGCGGTATTCGGCCTGATGGGTACCGACAGCCTGGGCAGAGACCTGGCCCGGGGCCTGCTGTTCGGGGTTCCCGTCGCGCTCTTCATCGGCATCATCTCGGCCCTGATGTCCACCGCGATCGGCACGTCGCTGGGCATTGCCAGCGGTTACCTGGGCGGACGGGCCGACATCACGATCCAGCGTATCTCCGATATTGTAGCCAACGTGCCGGTGTTGCCACTGCTCATCTTCATGCTTTTCATCGTCGGCCCCAGCCTGTGGATGATCATCTTCATCCTCGTCATCTTCGGTTGGCCGGGCCTGACCATCCAGATTCGCAGCATGGTCCTCCACGTGCGCACCAACCAGTTGGTCGAAGCCATTCAGAGTCTGGGCGCGTCGCGGCGCCGGGTGATGTTCCGCCACATCTTGCCCCAGATCACTCCTTACGTCTTTGCCCAACTCATCTTCGGCGCCCCCGCCGCGATTCTGTCCGAAGCGGGCCTCAGCTTTCTCGGCCTCGGCGATCCCTCCATCCCCACCTGGGGACAGATACTCGAGGCCGGCTTCCGCACCGGCGGCATCTATCTCGGTTACTGGTGGTGGATCGTGCCTCCCGGCCTTTGCATCGTCATTACTGCCCTCACCTTCATGCTGCTTGGGTTGGGAATCGAACCGGTGGTGAACCCGCGGCTGAGACGGTCGCCGCCATGACATCGCTCCTCGACGTCCGCGATCTCACTTTTCACTATGCCGACCGGGCCGGCGCTGTGCGCGCGGTGGACAACGTCTCCTTTTCCCTCGCGCGCGGCGGCTCTGCCCTCGGTCTGGTGGGTGAATCGGGCAGCGGCAAATCCTCGCTCGCCCTCGCCATCATGCGCATGCTACCCACAAACGTGGCCCGCTATGACGGCGAAGTCTGGTTGAATGGGCAGGAGCTTCTCGGCATGACGGACGACCGTTTTCGGCAGGAGATTCGCTGGCAGAAGCTATCCCTGGTTCCCCAAGGCGCGCAGAACGGCCTTAACCCTGTCCTGCGTGTAGGGGAGCAGATCATCGAACCGCTGATGGTGGGCGGAACCGCCCGTAAGCAGGAGGCGAGCGCCCGCGCCCTGGAACTATTGGCCTATGTGGGGCTGCCCGCAGATGTATATAATCGCTATCCGCATGAACTCAGCGGCGGCATGAAGCAGCGCGCCATGATCGCGGCCGCCCTGATCCTGGAGCCGCCCGTTGTCATCATGGATGAGCCGACTTCGGCCCTGGACGCCAGCGTTCAGACCCAGATCACCAACCTGCTCAAACGGCTGAAGCAGGATATGAATCTGGCCATCATCTTTATCACTCACGACATCGCCTTGGCGAGCGACGTGTGTGACGACTTGGCCGTGGTCTATGCGGGCGAGATCGTCGAGATCGGCAGCGCCGACCAGGTGTTGCTACACCCCAGCCACCCCTATACGCAACGGCTTCTGGCAAGCATTCCCCGCCTTCACGGTGACACGCTGCCGCAGTTCATCCCCGGGGCGCCGCCGGACCTGCGCGAGTCGCCTGCGGGCTGCCGTTTCCACCCGCGCTGCCCCCTGGTTTTTGAACCGTGCGCACAGGAAAGCCCGCCGGCCTTTGAAACGTCCGAAGGTCAAATGGCAAGATGCTGGCTGTTTGAGGATGAGCAAGGGTAGAGGTCGATGCACGAATCTGGTCGGAGGAAGAAGATCCAAAAGTTGCGCAGCGTCCGGAATCCGACCCTGACACTCCAGACATCAGCGCCCGGATGTTGCTCCCTCAGCCGCTCTGAGGCGATCAGGACTGTGTCTCCAATGGCGAAGTCGCCGCTATCGATGTCTATGGCAACTATCTTTCCGTGGCAGGTCGCTTTGACCTGCGTCCGGATGTCTCTTTCGTATATCTCGTCGCCGAGGCGGCCCACCTCCTCAGTAGACCGTTGAACTGGCATTGCCACCTCTTCACTGCCTTCTAAGGCATCTTTCCTGAAACCAAAACATACCACCTGCTGGCGGCTTTCGGTAGCAGATGAGGAATTCTGTTACCGAACTGTCTCCATCAAGCGAGACATCCACACTCCCGCAGTTCCTCCTGAGCGCGTCCCTGAGAAAACGAAAAACTCCCGTTAAGGGAGTTTCCGAGCTACCGATATATAAGAAAGAGGAGGTTGGCAGCGGTCTACTCTCACACGGGGTCGCCCCCGCACTACCATCGACGCTGGTGGACTTTACTGCCGGGTTCGGGATGGGACCGGGTGTCTCCCCACCGCTCTTGCC
>DAOUHY010000006.1:0-2244 GCA_034428435.1 Caldilineaceae bacterium
ATGTAGGGCAAGAGATAGCCGATCGTGCTGACAAAGGGATTGAGAGCGACGCGCACGGGATACTTGAGGACGAGGCGGTGCTCGGCCAGCCCCATGGCGCGGGCAGTTATGACGTAGGGCTTGCGCAGCTCGTCAAGTAGATTTGCTCGCAAGACGCGGATAAGTTCTGCCGTACCGCTGAGCGCGACTACGAAGGCGGGCAAGGGTAGATGGGCGAGGAGGTCCTTGAATTTGCCCCAACTCCAAGGTTCCAGTTGGTACTCCGGAGAGAACAGACCGCCGACATTGGCCCCGAAAAGGTAGAAGCCCAGGTACATCAGCACCAGGGCCAAGAGGAAGTTGGGTACGCCCAGACCGATGAAACCGAGAAAGGTGAACGTATAATCTCCGATCGAATATTGGCGCACCGCGGAATAGATACCAATTGGAACGGCAATTGCCCAAGTTAGCACGACCGCCCCCAGAGATACGGCGATGGTCATCGCAAGCCTGTCTCCGATCACTTCGCGGACCGACTGCTTCCACAACATGGAGACGCCGAAGTGGCCCCGGACCATGTTGCCAACCCACCTCAGGTACTGTTCGTGGATGGGTTTGTCCAGAGCATACTGGCGGCGCATGGCCTCCATCTGCTGCTCCGAGACGTCGGTCTCCATGACGGCCAGCTGGGCCATGTAGGCATCGACAAAGTCCCCGGGAGGGAGCTGGATGATGATGAAGGAGAGCACCGAGACGGCCCATAACGTGAAGATGGCCAAAATGGCGCGACGAGCAAAGTATGCGAGCATCCCGAAGCCTCCGCGATATGCAGCAATTCAACGCGACGCGTAGAGGTGAAGCGAAGGGGACTCCCGGGCTCACCCGATAAGTGCGCCCGGGAGAGTTCATGCAGGTCTGACGCCGCCAATTCAGCAGCTTGTTCCGGGCTGAATTGGCGGATCAGCGTCTAACCCAGGAAAGGTGGCATCGCCCCCCCGACATACAGGGGGCGATGCGACTCAGCTTCTACTGATCGGTGAAGTACCAGGTCGGCGGATGGCCGCTGGCAGGCGTGCGGCAATGCTGAGCCGGGCAGCCGCGCCGCGGAACATTGCCCATGTTGTTCTTGGTGACTGCGACACCGGCGGACTGACCGACGGTACCCATACTCCACACCTGGTCAACCACGAGCATCCAGATTTCCTGGCCGATCTTGTTGCGCTCTTCCGCGCCCACGGTAGCGCCCTTCCGGAACAGCTCGAGCGCTCTTTCCATCTCGGGATAGGGAGGCGCCATGCCGTCCTCACCGCCGCTGACGAACCAGCGGGCGATTTCCGGACCCATGTATGCCTCATTTGTGTTCACGGGAAGGACGTGGCGGGGATAGAGCCAGAGTTGGGAAGCGCCGCCGTTGCCCCAGATGCCGATCTGGTGCTTATTGGCGCGAGCTTCGGTCTCGAACAGGCTGCGCTCCTGTGCCTTGAGGTCAGCCCAGATGCCGATATCCTTCCAGTGGTCTTTCACCATTTCGGCGATGGGCTCGTTGCCGCCCGCGACCATGCCAATCTCGATGCGCAGCCGTTCACCCGAGCCGTCCGTCCGCAGGCGGAAGCCTTCGTCGTCCTTCTCGGTCAGGCCGATGGCGTCCAGCATTTCGTTGGCCTGATCGGGCTCGTGCGTGGCCCACTTCGTCACGTACTCCTCTCCTGCGGTCGAAGGCAGGTCGGGTGAACACATTACAGAGCCGCCCACGCCCAGACCGAGGAAGTAGGCCTCATTGATCTGGTCGCGATCGATCCCCAGTGACAGGGCTCGACGGAAGTCTACGTTTCGAATCCATTGCTGGATCTCGTCGTCACCGTCGTAGCTGTGGTTGAAGTGGAAACCGGCCGAATGGCAGAAGCCGCGACCGATATCGACCCGGTAGTCTCCTGTTCCCATGTTCTCGATGAGGACGGGAAGTCTCGAGATGCTGATGTGGCGGCCCTGGAAGTCGATTTCGCCGGCGAGGGCGCGCAGGAGGAGGACTTCTCTATCCTCGGCCAGATTTATCACGATTTCGTCAATGTAGGGGAGCTGGTTGCCTTCCGTGTCGACCGCCCAGTAGTAGGGATTGCGCTTCATCGACCAGATTGGATCGATGACGGGGCGCTCGGTCACCCAGGGGCTCATCACCGGCAGGTCCGGGTTGCGGGCGGGATAGGAGTGGAAGAGGTACATATCCAGCCAGCTCTCGAAGCCCAGCTCCTTGGCCTTGGCGGTGAC
>DAOUHY010000007.1:0-11809 GCA_034428435.1 Caldilineaceae bacterium
ACTTTTGCGGGTGGGTTTTAGGTATTTTTCCGCGGAGGGACGCGGAGAACACCTTTTTTCCGCGAAGGGACGCGAAGGGGCGCGAAGAACACCAGAGGCGAATTGGGCTGTACTGCGTGACTAAGCGACCCTTGGTGAATCAGCCGCACTTTGCTCTCGCAATTCGCTGTTTTGATATAGGTTAACGAACTTTAGTTGTTGCAGTGGACTGAATATGTACCGCTTCTGCGAATCTCCCCTGACATTGACAGATGCTTTGAGGTTGAAGGCGGAACACGGGGCCGCGGCGCGATTTATCGCGGGCGGCACCGATCTCCTCGTCGAATTGGCGGGCCACGGCGGAGCGGGGGCCGGCGCCCAGGTGGGGCTGATCGATATGACGCGCATCCCGGGCCTGGCCGACATCTGGGAAGAGGAGGGTGCGCTGCATCTGGGGCCGCTGGTGACGCATAACCAGTGCGTGCGCAGCCGGTTGGTGGTGGAGGGGGCGTTTGCGCTGGCGCGGGCGTGCTGGGAGGTGGGCGCGCCGCAGATACGGAACCGGGCGACGATCGCGGGCAATCTGGTTACGGCCAGCCCGGCGAATGACTCGATCGTGCCGCTGATGGCGCTGGATGCGAGTGTGCGTATCGAGAGCGCGGCGCGAGGGAGCCGTACGCTGCCGCTGAAGAGCTTTTTCCGCGGGGTGCGGCAGGTGGACCTGGCCGAGGACGAGATGCTGACGCGTATCACGGTTCCGCTGCAGGATCCGGCGCGGCGGGGCAATTTTATCAAGTTGGGGCTGCGGCGGGCGCAGGCGATCAGCATATTGAGCGTGGCCGGTTCAGTTGGCTGCGAAGGCGGCGAGGAGTGGGACTCGGCAGCGGTTACGCACGCGGCGATTGCGCTGGGCGCGGTTGCGCCGACGGTGGTGCGGGCGAGCGAGGCCGAAGAGTTTCTGGTTGGCAGGACGCTGACCGAGGAGACGATCGAGACGGCGGCGCGGCTGGCAGCAGGTCAGGCGCGGCCGATCGACGATCTGCGGGGCAGCGCGGATTACCGGGTGGCGATGGTGGAGACGCTGGTGGCGCGGCTGCTGCGCCAGCTGCGGGACGGGCGCGAGCGGGACGGGTGGCTGGATACGCCGGTTACGCTGTGGGGCGATACGGAGGGACGCTGGCCGGTCTCGACGCGGCAGGGCGCTGCGGCGACGGTCAACGGGCGTGCGGTCGAGCTTGAGGGCGGTATGACGCTGCTGGACAGCCTGCGGGCGGCGGGTTTTGTGGGGGTGAAGGAGGGCTGCGCGGAGGGTGAATGCGGGGCGTGCACGGTGTATCTGGACGGTATGGCGGTCATGGCCTGTCTGGTGCCGGCGGAGCGGGCGGCGGGCAGCGAGGTCGTGACGGTGGAGGGACTGGCCGGTTCGTCGGCGGAGTCCTCGGGCTTGTTGCACAGTGTGCAGCAGGCGCTGATCGAGAGCGGCGGGGTGCAGTGCGGATACTGTACGCCGGGGATAGTGATGTCGGCGGCGGCGCTGCTGGATGAGCGTTCCAACCCCAACCGCCTGGAGGCGCAGGAGGCGCTGACGGGCAACCTGTGCCGTTGTACGGGGTATCGGAAGATTCTGGATGCGGTGGTCGCGGCTGGGCGGGGGGCCACACGGTGAAAACCTCTATGTCCACGAAGGGCCGCGAAGAACACCTTTCTCTGATCCGCGAAATCACGCGAAGGGGAGCGAAGAACGGCAAGGGCGTACTGGCGTTTTGGTAGCTACGAAGCCATGTTTTGAATGTGTGTACAATGTGCGGCCTGTCCGGATATGGAATGATGAAATGTAGTGTCAGGGTATCTGTTGCGGGCTATTGATGGGCATCGCTGTGCAGGTTGGGGCCAGTTGGGCGTTGCCTTGCCTGCGCCGGGGCACGCCTCGGAACGAGCCACGAGGCGGGGTGGGGGGAAGTCCGGTCGCAGCGGGTCGTCAAGGTCATATCAGCCACACACTCGATGCGGCGGGGGGTTTAGGAGAGGGGGCGTTTCGGGGGCCGAGCCCCCTCACAAGGGAGGGCCGACGACGCCCGACCGCCCAACTGCAGTAGTCAGTGGATAGTGGATAGTGGTTAGTGAGACTGAAGTGATCACCTATTATTTGGAGATGACGAGCGCGGATGCGTTGCGGGCGGCGCGGGCGCCGGCGGAGCCTTTTGCGGTGCGGCGGGCGGAGGCGGCGTTTCCGGCGCTGAACCGCTTTTTCTATACTGAGGTGGGGCGGGCGTATTCGTGGACGACGCGGTTGCCGTGGACTGAGGAACAGTGGCGGGCGTGGGTGGAGCGGCCCGAAGTGCAGACATGGATCGGGTATGTGCGGGAGACGCCGGCGGGCTATTTTGAGTTGGATGCGCAGCGTGAAAGAGGGACTGAGCAGGTAGAGCTGGCCTATTTCGGTCTGTTGCCGCCCTTTGTTGGGCGGGGCGTGGGAGGGGCGTTGCTGACGGAGGCGATTCGGCGGGCGTGGGCGCTTGGGCCGCAGCGGGTCTGGGTGCACACATGTACGCTGGACCACCCGGCGGCGTTGCCCAACTACCAGAAGAGGGGGTTTCGCATCTATGATCAGAAAAGGAATGCGGAGTGACGTTTTCGTTCTCCTCGGGATTTTCTTTCTTGTCGTTCTGTTCAGGCGGGAAAGAGGAAAGCTTCTATCGTCCTCGCCGAGTGTGGGGGAGTGGGGCTGGCTGGGGCCGGAGCCGCTGGTCGACAGGCACAGCGCGGATCTGGTCATGTCACCTTCGTTGCCGCGGCGGGGGAACTGGCTGACGCGTGCAATCGGCCGGCTGCTGTACAGGTTGCTGGGGTGGCGCATCGAGGGCCAGCTGCCGGACGTGCCCAAGCTGGTGATCATCGGCGCGCCGCACACTTCGCACTGGGATGCCGTGCTGGCGGTTGGGTTCTTTTTGGCCACCGGGCTGGACTGCCGCTGGATGGTCAAGAGAGAGGCCTGCGATCATGCATTGGGCGGTCTGATGCGCTGGATGGGCGCCATACCGGTGAATCGCCAGGCACCCGGCGGTCTGGCGCAGCAGGTTATCGACGAAATGAACCGGAGCGAGAAGTTCGTGCTGGTTCTGACGCCGGAGGGGACGCGCAAGAAGGTAGAGCGTTGGAAGACGGGGTTCTATCGTATCGCTCTCGGTTCGGGGACGCCTATCACGCTGGCCTATGCCGACTTTGAACGGCGGGTCGCGGGTATCGGTCCGACAGTATACCCGAGCGGTGATATGGAAACGCAGATCGAAGAGATTCAGGCCTATTACCGCGGGATCCCGGCTCGAAATCCGGAGTGGGCGTAACTGCAGTAGTCAGTAGTCAGTAACTGCAGTGGATAGTAATGTTATTGGGGTGGTTTGATGCGGGCGGTTGGGAGTAGTGTGCCGCGATTTGATGCGGCGGAGAAGGTGACGGGTGAGGCTGCGTATCCGGCGGATATCGACCTGCCGGGACAGGCATGGTTGAAGATCGTTTTTGCCGGTGTGCCTCATGCGCGTATCGTTCGGATGGATACGGAGCGGGCGGCGGCGGCGGAGGGCGTGATCGCAGTTCTGACGGCGGCGGACGTGCCGGTGAACGAGTACGGGCTGGTGATGCCGGACCAGCCGGTGCTGTGCGGGCTGGGGAGCACGCCGCAGGCGGAGGTGGTGCGCTGGGAAGGGGACAAGGTGGCGCTGGTCGTGGCCGAGACGGCGGCGCAGGCTGAGGCGGCGGCGGGGCTGCTGGAGATCGAGTATGAGGCGCTGCCGGTGATCACCAATACTGAGCAGGCGCTGGCGGCCGACACGCCGCCGCTGCATCCTCACCCCTTCAGCAATTTTCCTTACCCGGAAGGGCGGGACAGACATTCGAATCTGCTGGTGACGCACCGTCTGCGCTGCGGGGATATCGAGGCGGGTTTTGCTCAGGCGGACGTGTGCGTGGAGGGTGTGTACAGCACGCACCCGCAGGAGCATGCCTATCTGCAGCCGGAGGCGGGCCTGGCGCACGTGCGTGAGGACGGCCGCATCGAGGTCATCGTGGCGGGGCAGTGGATGCACGAGGACCAGGAACAGATCTCGCATGCGCTCGGCCTGCCTGCGAGCCAGATCGTGGTGCGCTACCCGGCCGTCGGCGGGGCTTTTGGCGGGCGGGAGGATATGTCGATCCAGATTCCGCTGGCGCTGGCGGCGTGGAAGACGGGCCGTGCGGTGAAGACGGTGTGGAGCCGGGAGGAGTCGATCGTCGGGCATCACAAGCGGCATGCGTTCGTCATCCGGGCCAAGTGGGGGGCAACGAAAGTGGGCAAGGTGGTGGCGGCGCAGATGGATCTGACCAGCGACTCGGGCGCGTACTCTTACACGAGTACCAAGGTCCTGGCCAATGCCACACTGATGTGCCTGGGCCCGTATGAGATTCCGAACGCGCACGTGGACGCGCGCACGGTCTATACCAACAACTGTCCGGGCGGGGCGTTTCGCGGTTTCGGCGGGCCGCAGGCGCATTTTGCGGCTGAGATGCAGATGGCCAAGCTGGCGCACGCTCTGCAGATGGACCCGGTGGAACTGCGGATGCGCAATGTTCTGCGCGACGGTTCGCTTCTGGTTACCGGCAGCCCGATTCCCGAAGGCTGTACGACGGAAGAGGTGCTGGCGGAGGCGGCGCGGCAGGGCGGCTGGCAGGAGCGTGACGGCGAGTGGTCGCTACCAGCTGCCGGAGCAGACGGTACGCCGCCGGGCAATGGCAACGGGCTGCTGACCACGAGCCTTGACTCTTCCGGCGGCGGGATCGCGCGGGGCCGGGGGATCGCCGCCTCCTACAAGAACGTGGGCTACAGCTTTGGCTTTCCGGAGCACTGCACGGCGTGGGTGGAGCTGCACGGCGGGGAGACAGTAGAGCGGGCGCGGGTGGGCTGCGTGGGCGCGGAGGTGGGGCAGGGTGCGCACACTGCTTTCATACTGATGACCGCGGAGATGCTGGGGCTGACGCCGGAGCAGGTGGAGCTGGAGGCGGAAGACACGGACGTGACCGGCTCGAGCGGCAGCAGCTCGGCCAGCCGGATGACGTTCATGGCCGGCAATGCGATACAGGGCGCGGCGGATCGGGCGATGGCGCTGTGGCGGGACGAGGAACGGCCGGCGCGGGCCGAGTTCGTCTATCATCCGCGGGCTACGACCCCTTTCGACCGCGAGACGGGCGCTTGCGACCCGAACATCACGTACGGGTATTGCGCGCAGGTGGCGGACGTGGAGGTGGACCGGGAGACCGGGCACGTGACGGTCAAGCGGCTGATCAGCGTCAACGACGTGGGCAGGGCGATACATCCGCAGCATGTTGAGGGGCAGATCGAGGGGGCGGTAGCGCAGTCTATTGGCTGGACGCTGATGGAGAACTATCTGCAGGAGGGGGGTGTCACGATCACGCCCCAATTGAGCAATTATCTGATTCCCGGCGTGGCCGACGTGGCCGAGGAGATTGTGCCGGTGATCCTGGAGCTGCCGGACCCGCAGGGGCCGCTGGGTGCGCGGGGGATGGCGGAGATGCCGTTTCTGCCGACGGCGCCGGCCATTGCGGCGGCGCTGCACGATGCGCTCGGGGTCTGGTATGATGTGCTGCCGTTTACGCCGGAGGTGGTCTGGCGGGGTATGGCGTCCAGTGATGGGGCGCCGACGGCCGGTGGTTGATCAGGAGCGCAGGTGATGGCCGCTAGGAGCCGCGACAACCGCGTCAACAACCTCATCTGGGGCGTGCTGCTGTCGCTGGCGGGCGTTGGGCTGCTGCTGTTCAACCTGGATGTTTTTGTCCGCTTTGAGCCCTACGTTCAGTACGGGGCGGCGGCGCTGTTGGGCCTGCTGGCGCTTTTGTTTGTGGGCGGCTATCTTTCGGCGCGCGAGAACTGGTGGCGGCTGATTCCCGGCTGGACGCTGATCGCGCTGACGGCGATGGTCTACCTGACTACGCTGCCGGCGCTGGACCAGCGCATAACGGCCAGCGTGCTGTTCGTGGGGCAGGCGATCGCGTTCGCGCACATCTATCTGCTGGACCGGGCGGAGCGCTGGTGGGCGATCATTCCGGGCGGATTCATGCTGATGTTGGGCGGCACGATCGCCCTTAGCAGTGTGACCGAGGAACCGGCGGTATTGGGCACTGTCCTTTTCATCGGCCTGGGGGCCGTTTTTTTTCTGCTCTACCTGCTGGGACAGCGGTGGCAGCTGTGGTGGGCGCTGGTGCCGGGCTCTGTGCTGGTGCTGTTGGGCCTCTTTCTTTTTTCGATTGGCCTGGGTCAACAGAATCTTTCGCTGCGTCTGTGGCCGGTGCTGCTGCCGTTGCTGGGTGTGTGGCTGATCTGGCGGGCGACGCGTCCGCTGCCCGGCAGCAAGCTGAATGTGGATGCCGCGCCGGGTCAATCGCGATCGCGCAGCCAGACATCTGAGGGCAGCGCCCGTCCGCGCAGGCTGGGCGAGTACAGCGGTCCTGCACCGGGTGCGACGGTGGAGGTGTTGCCGGACCCGGAGGAAGCGCAGTGAACGGCAGGGCGCGGATAGTGGACATAACGGGCCCGCAGCCGTTATCATTGCATTCTGATCTTCAGGAGACAATGGAGTCATGAAATGGAATTAGGCAGTTTTTCGGTCAGTTTGGCAGTCAAGGATATTGTGGTCTCGAAGGCCTTTTACGAAAAGCTCGGATTTGAGGAGTTTGGGGGTAATGCGAGCGAGGGCTGGCTCATCATGAAGAGTTCCAGCTGTGTGATCGGCCTGTTTCAGGGGATGTTTGAACAGAATATTCTGACGTTCAACCCGGGCTGGAACAGTTCGGCGCAGCCTCTCGAGAGCTTCACCGATGTCAGGGAGATCCAGGAGAAGTTGAAGGCGGACGGAATCGAGTTTGCGAGCGAGGCGGATGAAACGACTACGGGGCCGGCGAGTTTTGTGATCGTGGATCCTGACGGCAATCCGATCCTAGTCGATCAGCATGTATGAGAACGGCAGTAGTCAGAACTGCAGTAGTCAGTGGCTGCTGACAATCGAAGATTCGGAAAGGGATGGTTTTTATGTCTGAATTTGTTCTTACGCTGGTGCAGATGGACTGTTTGTCTGGTGATCCGGAGCGCAATTTTGAGCGGGCGGAGGAGTTTATCGAGGATGCGGCCGGGCGGGGCAGCGATCTGGTGGTGCTGCCGGAGTTGTGGCACAGCTCAGTCGACCTGGAAAACGCCAGCAGTTACGCTTCGCCGCTGGCGGCGGAGGCGGGCGATGGCGGCTGGTTCGGGCGGTTCGCCAGCCTGGCCAGAGACAACCACGTCTGGCTGACGGGGTCGATGCTGGAGAGCCAGAATGGGCAGTTTTACAATACGATGGCGCTTTACAGCCCGGAGGGGAAGCTGGCGGCCTCGTACAGGAAGATGCACCTTTTCCGGCTGATGAACGAGGACCAGTACCTGGCGCCGGGTGCGTCGGGTACGATGCACGAGCTGCCGTGGGGCTGTGCAGGGCTGGCTATCTGCTATGATCTGCGATTCCCGGAGCTGTTCCGGCGCTATGCGCTGGAGGGGGCGCGCCTGGTGATTCTGCCGGCGGCGTGGCCGCACCCGCGGCGGATGCACTGGCGGACGCTGCTGCGCAGCCGGGCGATCGAGAACCAGTGGTTTGTGGCGGCGTGCAACCGGGTAGGGACGTCGGAGGATGTCTCTTTCTTCGGGGCGTCGGCTGTGATCGATCCGTGGGGTGAGACGTTGATCGAGGGCGGGGAGACGGAGGCGCTGCTGACGGTGCGGATAGATCTGGAGACGGTGGAGGCGACGCGGGCGAAGATTCCGATATTTGCGGATAGGCGGCCTGAGTTGTATTGAGGGGTGGGGTCGACTGGCGGGCGGAACGGGTGGCAAGAGGCGAGGTAGGGTTTATACTATGATCGAGGCATTCACGCGCTGGGATGTCAAGGAGCACATACACACTGAGGAGGATGCCCGCCTCTACCTTGAAGCGGCATTCGAAGAAGACCGGGGCGACGGTCTTCTAATTCGCGCCGCATTCGGGGACATTGCGCGTGCCCGCAACATGAGCCAATTGGCCCGCGATATCGGGATGACCCGCGAAGGGCTGTATAAATCTCTTTCCGAGAACGGGAATCCCAACTTTAACACGATGATGAAGGTCATCCGTGCGCTGGGGATGCGACTGCGCGTCGCCAGTTAGGGCGCTGGCCCAGGCAGGGGAGTAAAAGGAATCCTGATTTACAGGATTCCTTTTTTGATGGGAACCTTTTTGGAATCACCAAGTTTTGGTAAGCAGCTCTCGCGGCTTTGCGTAATACGTCCGGCTCTCGTGCAAGGAAGGCCCTAACTGCGTCTTGACGCATGCGATTTGCGAACATGCGCTTGCGGGACCGATTTTCGGAATTCACTGGGTTTGTCCGGCCGTTGCAGCGAGGCGCGTATTTTCGCCTTTTTTTCTTCGTCGATCTTGCGGTCCTCGGGCGTTAGTTGGTCAGTGAGTTCGTTGAACTTGCGCCGCTTGCTCATCAGAGTAAGTCCTCCTTTCGCAGTTCTTCAACGTGTTCATCGTATAGGTCATCAGCGATTGGCACGTGCTTGGCGTGAGGCCTGACGTCTTGCGCAGCCTGCCGGGCGGCGGTCATGTCAAAGTGACCGAACCTGCCGCAAAGGAGGCCCCGCACCGGGAGGGCGGGATCTCCTGCGGCGAGGGTTACTCCTCGTCTTCGTCGACATAGATGCCGGAGCCGATGACGCCCCTCTGTTCCGAGTTGGGCACCGGGAAGCTGACGGCGTAGCCGAACTTCGGGGAACCGGTCTCCTCGTCTCCTTCGATGGCGGGGTTATCGTAGTGATATCGCAGAAAACTCTGACCCTCGCGCCGTGCGACGCCAATCAGCAATTCGGCGAACCTCACGCCCTTGGAGTCCGTCCGCGTCATATCGGTGGGTTGACCTTCACGAAACGGCTCGGAGCCGTGGAACAGGGTGACGCCCCCGCCGCTCACGACATACAGGTAGATGGAGCCAGCCTTCCAATCCCCTCCTTCTACGCGGAAGGCGTTTCTGACCCCGGTGAGGGCGCTATAGCCTTCGGACAAGACCGCCTGTTGGTAGGTTTCGGCCGCGGCGTCGACGAAGGCGATGAGTGTCTCGCGGTCCACCACTTCCGACGCGGTGACGGGGGGCTTGGGGAGATCCGCGATCGTGATTGGGACATTGGCGACGTCCATGGAGAAGCCGCCGACCAGCAGGAATCGTCTTCCGGTAATCCCGGAAATGTATTCGACAGCGTAAGCCGTCTTCGGCCCATCGTCGTAGTATTCGACGAAACCACCGCCTTCGGCAGCGGCTGCGAAGAGTTCCTCGAGGACCTTGGTACCGTTTTCGTCCTCGACGCCCATCAGGTTCTTGCTTTCCGCCTCACGATCGTGCCCGTGAATGAAGGCGTCTCCGTTCATGAGGAAGATGATGAGGTACGTCGAGCCGGATTTCCAGTAGCCCTCCGTCTTCAGCCCCTCCCTGAGCTTGGCGAATTCGTTCATGTCTGTGATCGACTCGAAACGCGCCTTGGCTCCGAGGACCCAGGCCTTGAGGCTTTCGGGGTCGGTCGCCTGGGCAGCGGTTATCTCGCCCATCGCGGTTTCGCCGTCGGCAATCGGGGGAATTGGCTGGCAGGCCGCCAAGCCTACCCCTAACGTGGCGACACCTGCCGCCTTAAGGAATGCGCGTCGAGAAATTGAATAGTCTGTCATCGTTTCTTTCCTTTCTGAAAAGTAGCGAAGTAGGATTTCCGGCCTGAGCTGGCGTGAAATCGGTCAACGGTGAAGCCGGCTGCCAAAAGCGTCATCTGACGGTGGTAAAGCGGAGGAACTGTCGGGGTTCTGCTGGAATCGATCCTCTTTTTGCGAGGAATAAAATGGGTGTGGGCTTAATTGGTACCCTTCACTGGGCACTGGCATACGCGGTTCGGCCAACGCGACTACGGCTTGCAAGGAGATTCTTCCTCTGCTCGCGCCGGGCATATTTGTCCAGCGAGTCCAATGGGAGGATGCAGGTAAGTATAGCAAGTAATGGCACGCAGTGTCTATCTCGCAGGCCTGAAGGGAACCGCCTTTGGCACTTTCATCAATGGAGATTAGCGGCGCGTCGGGCGTGCGACTGCGCGTCGCCAGCCAGGGCGTGCTTCAGGCAAGGGGGTGACAGGAATTCTGATGCAGGAGATTCCTTTTTGAACGGAACCTCTACAGAATCATGAAGTCCAGGTGAGTATGTCGCGCGGCGTTGCGTATTGCGTCCGGATCTCGTGCAATGAAGGTCCTATCTACGTCTTGACGCATGCGATCTGCGAACATGCGCTTGCGGGACCGATTTTCGAAATTCACTGGGTTTGTCCGGCCGTTGCAGCGAGGCCCGTATTTTCGCCTTTTTTTCCTCAGCGATTTTGCGGTCCCTAGGCGTAAATTGCTCAGTTTCTTCGTTGCGTTTTCGACGCCCTTTCATCAGAGGTAAGCCTTCCTTTCGCGACTCTTCAATGTGCTTGTCGTGAGGCCGGTCGTCTCCTTTTGTTGCCCCCATCAAGGGTATAGCCGTTCGTCCTGGATCGAATGCTTGATCTAAGGGGGCTCCTAACTCCGGTCCTCTTGCTTTAAGGTGTTTGACGACGGGGTTAACGGATCTTTTGTCAGGCCAGGTGATCTATTTTCACCATTCATCGAATTCGTTTGTAATTTATCACACACTGCCGGTACTGCAAATGCTGGCAGCTGAGGGTCAGGGCGGAACGCGGGAGAACTTTTGTCTGTCCTTGGGTAGATGGAAGTGCGAAAGACCCAAAGTTTAACGAAGCGCCCGCGAGCAACCACTAGGGCACCCACAAGGGGTGCCCCTACGAGTCGTCTTTACTGGCGGTTGTTATACAAAAAGAACAGGACATTGGTCCCGCTCTCTATCTCGAAAGCACTCTCTATTGTTCAGATCTTTCTAGGTTGACATTTCGGGAGGCGTTGCAAAGTTCAACAGGACCAGAAGGACTGCAGTTCGGTTCGGGATGTCTTTCGCTGGAGTTTCGATGCAGACACAACCTTTCGATTCGCGAAGTCACGCGAAGGGGCGCGAAGAACGCCTTTCTTTGTTCCAGGGAGGGACAGGAAGGGCCCACGAGAGTGGCAAGAACCAGGGCACCCACAAGGGATGCCCCTACGGTCGGGTGGGCTGGTTGAAATGTCAACGCGTCCTAAACAGTGCCGCGGCGGTACTTCCTTTCTACCCGGCCAGGAAATCGTCTATCGCCTTGCGGGCGATGCGGTACTGGGTGCCGATGCGTTTGGCTTGGAGTGAGCCGTCGTCGATGAGGGCCTGGATGTCGGCGGAGGCGACCTGGAGGTAGGCGGCAGCCTGTTCTAGGGTCATGACGGCGGGGGCCGCGGGCGGTTGGGGTGGGGTGGGAGACTGGGGCGCTGCGGGTGGGTTGGGCGCGGCGTTGTCGGGCTGGGGGGCGCCTTGGGAGGCGTTCATGGCGTTTGTGATCATGCCGGCCATGCCTGCGCCGAGGCCGATTCCGGCGCCTAGGCCGAGGCCTTCGCCGGTGCCGCCGGCGCCGGCCGGTTGCTGGGCGGCGTCGCCCAAGGCGCGGGCTGTTTTGAACTGCATGTAGGCGGCCATGTCACCGATGGCGCCCATGCTGGCGCGTTCGTCGATGGCTTTGGCGGTCTCCTCGGTGGGGCTGATGGAGACGATGCGGAACTGTTTGAGCGCGAGGCCCATGGCGGTGAAATCGTCCTGCAGGGTGGCGCGCATGGCGGCGCTGAGCTCG
>DAOUHY010000008.1:0-3341 GCA_034428435.1 Caldilineaceae bacterium
AACGACCGCAATCTGCGCGTCCAGGCTGCCCGCCGCCACCGCGTCGATGATGGCCTGCAGATTCGATCCGTTTCCCGAAATGAGAACCGCCAGCTTGGCTTTCATAGCGCCCCGAAAACAGGTGACATAGCCCCGTGATAAGGTCTACAGTATAATCGATCTCCATACCCGGCGAACTATCCTTGTCCCCGGAGAACAGCGCCCTTCTCAGTTTCACGAGACTCTCTGCCCCGTGCACAGTTTTCCCTTCACATGAACCACAGCCGAATTCTGATTCTGATGAGCGATACCGGGGGCGGCCACCGTGCCAGCGCCCAGGCCCTGCAGGCCGCCTTTGCCGCCCGCTATCCCGACCGGTTTCAGGTGGAGATCGTCGATCTGTGGACCGACTACACCCCCTGGCCCATCAATCAGATGCCCTACCTGTACAGCCCGATCATTGCCCGCGTCCTCTGGTTCTGGAAGCTGCTCTGGGCCGTCTTCGAAAACGAGCGCGCGTTCTCTGCCGCCCTGAGCCTGGTCTATCTGATCAGCCGCAACGAGCTGCGCAAGGTCCTGCAAGACCACCGCCCGCATCTGATCATCTCCGTACACCCGTTCATGCAACATATCTTCCTGCGTCTTCTTGACCAGGAGGGCGCCCCGATTCCATTCATGACGGTCGTCACCGATCTGGCATCATTTCATCACGGCTGGTTTCATGCGCGGGCCGGGCGCTGTTTTGTCGCCAGCGAGCCCGCGGCCGCGACAGCCCGCCGGCATGGCCTTCACGCCGGTCAGGTCCGTCTGCTCGGTCTGCCCGTCCGGCCCCCCTTTGCCGGCGCCTTACCGGAAAAAGAGACGGCGCGCGCCCGGCTCGGGCTCATCGAAACCGCGTTTACCGTACTGCTGCTCGGCGGCGGCGAGGGCATGGGCCCGGTCGCGGCGACTGCGCACGCGGTAGCACGCCGTCTGGCTGCGACGGGGAAGGCCGCGCAACTGGTCGTCATCTGCGGCCGCAACGAGCGCCTGCGCCAGTCGTTACAGCGGTCAGATTGGCCGATTCCGGTGCAGGTGCGCGGCTTTGTAGACAACATGCAGGAATGGATGGCCGCCAGCGACTGCGTGATCACCAAAGCCGGGCCGGGCACAATCGCCGAGGCGCTCATCTGCGGGCTCCCCATCCTCTTGAGCGGATTCATCCCCGGCCAGGAAGAGGGCAACGTGTCGTATGTTGTGGAGAACGGCGTCGGCGCCTACCGCGATTCACCCGAAGGCATCGCCGCCACTGTCAGCAATTGGGTCGACGGCAGTCAACGGGCCCACATGTCCGCCCGCGCCCGCGAACTGGCCCGCCCCCGCGCCGCCTATGACATCGTCGATGAGATTGTGGAGCTTCTGGACGGGGAAGCTGCGGAGGAGGGTGATAGTTGACAGGAGGCTATGATAGATGCAAAGTCTTGATGTGATACAGGAATGAGAGGTACACATGCCGCGAACAACTAGGACTATCACCTTCTCTCTACCTCTTGAGATGGCGGACCAGGTGGAAGAGGTGGCGAAGCAAGAAGGCCGCTCCCGGAGCGCGCTCCTGCGCGAAGCTCTGTCCCGTTATTTGGAGGGGGATGAGTGGCGAACGCTCCTTCGCTACGGCGAACAGCGGACACGTGACCTAAAGATCAACTCCGAGGATGTCTGTCGCCTTGTGGAAGAGTACCGGGCCGAGATCGGTTCATCGCGGGAGTGAGCGCCTTGTTCTTGAACTAGCGCGCAGGGGGCGGTTCGAGTTGCATCTTTCCTCTATGTCCAACAGGAGACCGTCGGCGTACTGACGTACAAGTATGACTGGTTTCCGGGTCATCCCCTATGCATGTTCAGCACAACCACGTCCAGACCTGGGGCCCGCGAAAGCCGGCCGTCAGCAGTAAGCAAAGGGAAACCGTGGACGCGGGCGACCGAAAGGTAGACAGCGTCATAGGCACTGACGTTTCGGTGGTACCGCCAAGCCATTCGAACGAGTGCCCGGTGTGAAATGCGGTCTACCGGCCAATGAGCCAAATCCTCTATGGCCATCAGCGCCCGTATCTCGGAAAGGCGTCCGCTCAGCACCGCGCGGCGCAAAACTGACAGCACCTCCGCGTCCATTAACTCGGGCGCAACCAATGAGGCACCCTCGACCATGTCAGTTACTGTCAGGCCAAGGGGTGTTTTCAAGAGATACTCGACCGCGACGGAGGCGTCAAGGACGAATCCCGTCACCCAGTTCCCTTTCACGGCGCGCGCGTTCTTCCATTAGCAGCGTTGCCGCTTCTAGACCAAGATCGGTTTCAGGGCGTTGAGCCAAACGCTTCCGCCACTCCCAGCGCGCCAACTCCCGCTCTATAGCGGTTAGTGCCACCGCACTCATTGTGCTGTTGTTCTCACGCGCATGGCGGCGCAGTCGCTCATGAAGAGTATCCGGCATGTTCTTAATCTGTAGATTAGCCATATCATGATAATAGCATGATACTGGCATGAACACAAACTCCTGGATTACCAAGTGTGACGTCATTTTTCATCTTTTCTTGCCGCTTACATAGTTGAGCGCGACAATGGCACCATGATCTACGCCTATCCGTGTGAACTCACCCCCGATGAAGATGGAGAACTGGTCGCCCTTTTCCCCGATGTCCCAGAGGCTATCACGGGCGGCAAAGACCGGACCGAAGCGCTAACAATGGCCGAAGACGCTCTCGCCACAGCATTGGTGGGGTATGTCCACTCGCAATGGGAAATCCCCACACCTAGCCAACCAGGTGCCAGCCAGGAGTTTGTCGCAGTACCAACCGTGCTTGCGGCCAAACTTGCACTCTATTCTGCTATGCGCGAGCAGTGCATTAGCAATGGCGAGCTTGCCAGCCGACTGAGGATCAGTGAATCGGCTGTACAGAAGCTAATTGACCCGGAGCGCAACTCCCCCATCGCTCAGGTGCAAAGAGCGCTCCGAGCCGTTGGGCGCAGTGTGATCGTCGAGGTGACTGCTGCTTGAAACAGACAAAAATGGATTTGATGCCTGGCCTTGGAGGATAGTATGCCGATACCCACCATGTTCGACCTCACGTTACCGATTCTGGAATTGCTAGGAGACGGTAAGATTCACGACAAGTCGTCGCTGACTGACCATCTCGCACAGCGCTTCAAATTGACAGCGACTGAGATAAACGAACGTACTTCAAGTGGCAGGAATAGGCTAACCAACAGAATCAGTTGGACACGAATGGAATTGAGAAACGCTGGTCTCCTGGAGTACATGGATGGGGGCGCTTCCCGAATAACAAAACGCGGGCACGAGGTATTAGCCGGTAATCCCACTCGCATCGATA
>DAOUHY010000009.1:0-2151 GCA_034428435.1 Caldilineaceae bacterium
CATAGCCGGTTACGGGCATGGTGCACCAGGTGGAGGGTACGTTGAGCTCCTGCAGAAGGTCGAAGAGGCACCAGCCGACGAGGGGACGGTTGCCGTCGGAATCGTGGGACATGTGGGCCATCGAGGTCATGCCGCGGGGCCAGTACCAGAGGAGGGGCAGAGGTTCGCCGGCGCTGCTGAGGAGGTGGAAGATGGCACGCAGAAGGAGCTCCTTCAGGACGTCGGCCATGGGCGACAGGATGATGCGCTGGTTGTAGTAAGTCCTGCCGTCCTGGAGGGGGATGCCGCCGGAGTAGTAGAGATCGTCGACGTCGTCGATTTCGACCAGATCGCCATCCCGTTCGGGGTCGAGGATGGAACCAGAGGGGGTGCCTGAGGACTCACGCGGGGGGATGGGCACGACCGGCTTTCCCTGATGGATGTGGAGTACGGAAGTTATGAGGTCGAGTGCGAAGAGGATAGTACGGCCGCGGCCGGGGGCGTGTGCTACGACGGCATCGGCTGCGGGTCCGCCTGCCTGCGGCGGGGGTTGGATGGGCTCGACCTGGGCGAGCGCGGTGCCGCTTACGGCCTTGACCATGGCGCCGCCGAAGATGTGGGTTTCCCTGCACAGGCCGCCGGTCACAGGGTGGGTTGCGGAAGGAGGCTGCAAGTAGCCCTCTTCGAGGAGACGGATTGTCTGCACGCCAAAGAGGTCGTCCATGCCAGAGGTGCCGGCGTTGCCGATGAGGAGGCCGCCGGCGTGAACGAATTCGGCGAGGCCTGCCTTCTGTTCTGAACTCAGGTCGAAGTCCTGCGCCAGGATCAGGAGGCGGGGCAAGGGAGAATCGCCGGCCAGGGCATCCTGGGGCAGCAGCGAAAAGGGGATGCCGGCGTGGTGCAATATCTCGCTGATATAGGCGGCGGCGTATGGGGGAAGCTCGCCTGTTCCCTTGCGAGGCTGTTCGGGATTGAGGATAACTCCGATCATTTGGGCTTTCTCCTTACATCAGCGGACGTTGGTAGTGCGGTGCTATAGTCATCCGGCCAGAAATCAGGCGTCGCGTGCGCAGCGGAAGCCAACGTGGCGGCGCATCATTTGGGGGAAGCGATCGTAGCGGGCGGCGCAGCGGGCGCGCTCGGCGATGTTGTACCAGGAGCCGCCGCGCAGCACGTTGTGGGCGTCGTAGTGGACGGTTGGCTTCGTGCAGATGGGGTTGGCCGGCGGGCTGAAGCTGTAATAATCGTCGGAATAGCGATCCTGGCACCATTCCCAGACGTTGCCGACCATGTCGCAGACGCCGAACGGGCTGACGTTGCCGGCGTCGGTGTAGCGGTCTACGGGGGTGGGAAGGCCGACGCCGGAATCGCGTGTGTTGGCGCGGTCGGGATCCCACTCGTTTCCCCAGGGCCAGTGAAGGCCGTCGGGGCCGCGGGCGGCGAATTCCCATTCGGCTTCGGTGGGCAGGCGGAGTCCGGCCCAGGTTGCGTAGGCTTGCGCATCCCAGTGGGCAACGCCGATGACCGGCTGGTCGGGCGCGGTGAAGCGGGGATCGTCCCAGCATTGGGGCGGCGTTGCGCCGGCGTCCTGGAGATAGCGATCGTACTGGGCGACGGTGACCGGGTAGCGGCAGATGTAGAAGGGATCGAGGCGGACGGTGTGCTGCGGGCCTTCATCCCGGAAGCGGGTAAGGCGCCAGCCGTAGCGGTCGGCGATTTTCTGCGCGTCGGCCGGGTCGGTCCCCATTTGGAATGTACCGCCGGGGATGGGAATGAGCGTCGAGCCGTCCTGGTTTTCGATATAGTCCACGGCCTTTTTGTCCTCCGGTTCTATTGCGCGGCCTGCTCGGCGTAGTGCAGGGCTACTTTGCGCATGGCGGCGGCGATGTCTTTGGCGTCCTGTTCGGTGTAGGAGTTGCGGAAGAGGATGAAGCCGGTTTTGGGCAGTTCGCGCTCAGTGTGGGGGAGGTGAAGCGTGCTGTAGTCGATGCGTCGATTGCCCTGCTCGTCGACGAAGGGATAGCGGGACTGACCGTAGGTATCCTC
Source organism: Caldilineaceae bacterium (assembly GCA_034428435.1). Classification (GTDB taxonomy): domain Bacteria; phylum Chloroflexota; class Anaerolineae; order Caldilineales; family Caldilineaceae; genus Bin5. Next base: position 2,026 of record DAOUHY010000009.1, read on the forward strand.
TTCGGTGAAGATCGGGTAGCGGTAGAGGGGGCGACCCTGGATGTAGGGGCCGTAGCAGTCCGGGATGCCTTCGGCGCGGACGGCTGCGGAGAAGTCATCGGAGGAGATGCCGGCCTTGGATTCGTC
>DAOUHY010000010.1:0-10950 GCA_034428435.1 Caldilineaceae bacterium
GATCGCCCAGCCCAACACCGGGCGGCCCTGCGCTTCACCCTCGCCCTCGCTTCGCTCGACCTCGGCCTCTGCTTGGGCCGCCCAACCGCACACACCGGCGGCGTCATAGGTGCGAATCGACCACACGCCGCAATATGCCGCCAGCTCGCCGCTGTCTCCAGAGGCGCTTATGGACACTCCCCAATGCCACAATTCAGGCCCGCGCCACCAGAGTAAATTCATGCCAAAAAAAAACCTTTCGCGCCGCACACACACCGCCCCCTTGTCGACGACCACCTCAAGAATTGACGCCATACTGTCGCTCTGTGCCGCATTATTCACCGCGCTATACCACAAACTCGCCGCTACGATGCCGCATAATTGACATGCCCCGAAAACGACGCAGAAATAAACCCAACACCATCGACCGGACACAAAACAAGGCGAAAAACAGCCGGAAATAACGGGAAAAAACGGCTTTTTTCAATAAAAAGCGACCGTCAGCGCAGAAAAAACCACAAAAATCGACCTCCAGAGAGACCTCGCAAAGACAGCGCCGGATACGGCCCGCGTAGCTTAAGCGTTGCTACCCTTAGACAACCCATGTTGCGCCTTGGGGCGTACTGTTGCAACATTAAAGGTCCCAACATCTACCAGGATGCGGACACGCACGAGGGGCGCAAAGCGGCATAAAGAGGAGGGCGAATATGACCCGGCAGATAACGGAGTTATCGACGCTCTGGCAGGAAGCCGAACAGCACATACGCGCATTCGAGCAGCTGGCGCGGCGCACGGTCGAAGAGGCCTGGCTGGCTGGCGATGCTCTCCTGCGCATCAAAGAGCAGCTCCCGCATGGCGCATGGACTCCGGCCCTTAGAGAGCGCGGCATACCCCTCCGCACTGCCCAGCGCTTTCTCCGCTTGCGCCAAAACTATCCCGAAAAACGACAAATTGTCGCATTTGCCAGCGTTTCGGCCGCGCTCACAAAGAGCAGACCAGCCGAGAAGCCGCCTGAGAGCAGGCCCATTTACGTTGTGTCGGCCGACGACCTGTGGGACTGGCAGCTGATGGAGGTGACGGCCCTGGGCCGTCGCCTACTCGACGAGGAAGAGCTGACAGTTTTCAGCGGCGCGGTAACGGACGTCATCCGGCAGCACTTCAACTACTACGAAGACGACGAGAAATGCCACGAGGCCCTGGGCTGGTTCCGGTTGGCCCTGAGTTGCATCGTAGATATTGGACCGCTGGAAAAGGACGCTGACGCGATGAACGAAACGGAGCGCCGGCACCAAGCCTTTTTTGGCAACCACCATGACTGGGTTGAAAATCGAGGCGACTTCTTCCGCATAGGACCGCGCAAGGCCCTGCCAATCGAGCACGCTACATAAAACTGACTGCGTCTCAGATGGTGTGCATTGGCCTGAATTGGCCCGGACTGCAGCCCCGAACGGGGTTGAATTCGGATCGGATGTAAAACGGACACATATTGGACACGTCGCCGGCGGCAGCATGCGTACAGCGCCGCCGCCAAACCCCTGCGTCAATACAATCCAAATCGAAGAACCGGCCCGCCTAGTCCCACCGCGCAACCATTGCCGGCAGTCCGGTCAATGACACGCCTCCGTTGCCCGCTCGCGCGCCAGACACAATAAACTGTCAAACTCCGCCTGAAATGCCGCAATGATCGTGTCCGGATCCGGCGCAAGCCCGCGGTCCGTGATAAGCCCGATATTTACCTGCCCGCCGTAGCTGAATATGCTGATCCCCACCCCGATCGATCCGGACTGCGGAACCCAGAAGACGATCGTCTCGAGACGTTTGCCGGCAAAATAGAGCTGCCGCGTCGGTCCGGGCACATTGGTCAGCACCACACTCACCTTGTCGGCATAATACCCCCGAACGCTTCTGGCGATCTTGTCCGACACGACGCCCAGGCCGGCGATAACCTGATAGGTCACCAGCGCCTCAGGCGACCGTTTAATGGCGTCCATATAGCGCTTTGTCTCAAAAAGCCGGTCGATGGGATCGGCGATACCGATGGGCAGGGGGAGATAGACCAGAGCGAATCGATTCGTCAGCTTCGTATCCTCGGGCCCGCGGATGTCCACCGGGACCATCGCCCGGATCTCCTTGCCCTCCGGATTGTCGCCGCGAGCTTCGACATACCGGCGCAGGGCCCCGGCCATCGCCGCGACCAGAACATCATTGACCGTTGCCCTCATCGTATTCTTCACGAACTTCACATCATCTAAGGGAATCCCTTCGGACCAGGCCACCGCCTTGCCGACCCCAACCTCACCCTTGAAAGCCGTTTTGTCGTCCGTCCTCATCAGCGCCAGCTTCGCCAGCACAGCCGCGAACCTCCCGGCCAGCTCTCCGCCCCTTGCCGCCAGGGACAGCAGATCGCTCGGTCTTCTGACCCTCTTGCCGCCTTCTGGCAATATCGCGGCCCCCGGACGCGCCGCGGCGCGGGCCACGGGATGCAGAGGAGTCCTCTCTTGGGGAAGCCCGGCCGCCCCGGCCGGCGCCCGCCAATCTCCCTCCGCAGACACATCCGCCAGCGAAAGCAGCACCCTTACCAGCGCAGCGCCGTCCCCAATACAGTGGTGAACACGCCCGAAAAAGACACTGCCCCCCTCATAGCCTTCGATGAGGGTGAACGCCCACAGAGGCCGCTTCAAATCTAACGGAGCGGTGAGCAGTCGAGCTATCGTATCGTTGAGGCTCTTCTTATCCCCCGGCGCCGGCAGAACGATGTGCCCAACGTGCGCGCGCGGATCGAACTCCGGATCGATCTCCCAATAAGCACGCGTTCTCAGGCCGCTCCGATGCTCCACCACCCGCTGACGAAAACGCTCATGAATCAGGAGCCGTTCCTCCAGCACAGCCAGCACCTGCTCATACTGCAGCAGCTCCCTGAAAATCCAGAAGCCGTTGATTACCATCGGATTGGTAGGATCGTCCATCATAAGCCAGGCTCGATCCACGCTGGACATCGGTTCGCGTCCGGCCATTGGAAAGTTCTCCCTGACAGTCATTGAGGGTCGTGGACACCTTGCATCCTGCCCTGCACAGACATGGACATAACTCCGCAAAAATACGCAAGACTTCTGCCCTAAATGGTCCCCAATTTCCCACAACCTGACAAACGCCAAAAATCCTGAAATGCCTCCCGATAGGGTTGAAAATGGCCGTCGCCAGTCGTATCCGTCCGCTCCTGGATCGACAAACGCCGGACCGGGCCGCAATGCCCGAATCCGGCGCTTCTACCTGTTTTCAGCCCGATTAGAACAAACTTTCCCGCACAGGAAGCCCCTAGAGCGTCTTAAATCGCCTTAGGGTACTCCTACTACCTTGCAATGCGTAGCGCCCGCCCTGCGCTGCCAGCAGTGGAATGATGCATTGTTGCTGCCCGCAGCCGCGCTACAGCCCGCCAAGACGCAGTGGATGCTGCCATCGAAGGCCTGGAAAACGGCTGAAATCGGAGTCCGTCGATACCATCGTGCAGCCGTGCTCGACCGCAACCGCCGCGTGCTGAGCGTCAGCCACCAGCTTCCCCGTAGCGCCGGACTCACGGCACAACCGCTCGAATATCTCCAGGTGATCGGGGCCCGGGCCGACGATGCGCGCGGTCGGGCGTTCCACAAGCGCGGAAATAAAGGCGAAGGACTGGTCGGGAGTGGATGGGGGGTCAAAAATTCGCGGGTTGGTTACCACGCGCACGAAGCCGGACAGAACGAGAACGGAGAGGGCGAACGGTTCCGGCCCCGTCGCCAGGCGCGTAATCCACGTCGCATACTCGGGATGTTCGGGAACAGAGTCCTCGACGTGGGCATAGATCAGAACATTTACGTCGGGAAGCAGCATCCCGAATCACTGGCTCCCGTGCCCGAACCGGGCCTCGTCATCCTGCACGTCGAGCGCCCTCGGTCGGTCGAGATCGACGCCCGCGCGCGCGTGCACCCCCCGCACCGTCACCAGCCGGAACGGCGGCGGCTCCGACCGTTCGCGACGTTTTAGGGCGTCATCCAACGTCTTGGCGATAAACGCGCTGACGCTGATGCCGCGGGCTTCGGCCGCACGCCGCACCTGCTTTGCAAGCTGGTCGTCAAGGGAAATAGTGGTTCTCATGATGCACTAGCATAACACCTCTTCATCGATGCATCAATACGGCTGAAACAGAGTGCGCACGCTCCCGCCGCCGGCCATCCGCCAACCCGTAGGGGCCCCCCCTTTTGGGTGCCCATCACAAGCCACTCTGCCGCCAAAAAAAAAAGTGAACTTGATTAGGTTTCGTTGCCAATTGGAGAAAGCCATTCAAAATGTGACAATTACGGGCGCTAAGCGGTCCTGCCAGAACAGAAAAGATGCTCTTACCGTTCCTTCGCGCCCCTTCGCGGACCAAAAGCAGTTTAAGCAGTTCTCCGCGCCCCTCCGCGTCCTCCGCGGACAAGAGATGTTCTCCGTGTCCCTCCGTGGATCAAAAGCAGTTAAGCCGTGCTCCGTGTCGGGGAATTGGCGGGTAACTTTCAGGTTCGAGGACGGACACGCGGTCGAAGTCGACTACACAGACTACCACTGAGGAGGTGGGACCAATGGGTATGCGCAACCCGCCCCATCCGGGCGAGATCATAAGGTACGAGTGCCTGGAACCACTGGGCTTGACGGTCACGCGCGCGGCGCAAGGGCTGGGAGTAACCCGTCAGGCACTGTCGGACCTGGTCAATGAGAAGGCTGGCGTATCTGTGGAGATGTCAATTCGCCTCTCCCGGGCATTTGGCTCCACGCCAGAGACATGGCTCGGTATGCAGACTGCCTATGACCTGTGGCAGGCCAGAGAACGGGCCCAGGAAATCGAGGTTGAGGACTTCAAAGCAGCCGCAATTCCGTAGGGGCACCCCTTGTGGGTGCCCATTCCCCCAAACTGGCACAAACAACCGCCCCGCGGGTACACTACACCAGCCCCCCTCCACCCCCCACAAACCACTATCGCAGAATTCGACTCCTTCCGCGCCCGGGCGCACTGTCGATAAGGCTTGATTGGAGGATGACGCACTGCCGCGGATTCAAAGAAAAGCTTCCGTAAAAGACCTGGGTTCCCTCCCTCAAGGAAGAGGGCATACCCGCAAAAACGACAAATTGTCGCATTTGCCCGCGTACCAGTCCCGGGGATGGGGCGCCGGCACAGCATTTTGGGCAGGCCCGCCGGTTTTGGCCGTGTCATTCCGTACAGAATGACTGATACCAGTCGAGAAGATGCTAGAGCAATTTAAGGATTGGCGCTACGCGGTGATGTAGGTGTCAGTGGGCATAATCGCCCCAATCGTCCTCCACTCGTTGCCAGAACCGTTTCACATTCCATTAAGTTGGGGCTTTTCGGCAGGATGGATGACGACATCTCTCATTATATGGTTCGTCGTGTGGTACCGTAATCGCAGCTAGGGATCATGGGCCAGCGGCATCCCCCCGGACCTATGTCGAAGCGCAAGCCAGCCACTTCGAATAACCGTACCCAAGAACACCATTCACCAGGACCTCAATGAAGAGATTCTTCCGTTTCGTCTACCGTCTTCTCCTCTTCGTCGCGATCGTCGCTGTACTGATCCTTCTCATCGGGGTCTTCCTCCAAATGCAAACCCTGTCGACGCAGGTCGACGAGCTGACGGCGCGCGTGCAACGGATCGAGGAGGCGAACGCCGCCCGGCCCGCGCCCGGCTCGCAGGCCGCGCAGGGCCCGGAGCCGACCCGAACGCCCACACCCGAGCCGACCGCGACGCACACGCCCAAACCGACCAGTACGCCCAGGCCGACGAACACGCCGGCCGGGCCCACCGCCACGCCCGGGCCCACGCACACGCCTGCGCCGACCAACACCCCAGCACCAACCAATACGCCCGGGCCGACCGCAACGCCCAGCCTCACGCGCACACCCAGGCCTACAAACACGCCCGCGCCGACCAGCACGCCCAGCCCCACGCGCACACCCAGGCCGACCCGGGCGCCTACGAACACGCAGACGCCGACCGCCACGGCGGTGCCCACGCCCTTTTTCACCGTCAACACCGACTGGATCAACGTCAGAAAGGGGCCCGGACCCGAATACCCGATCATCGATGCCATCCCCAGGGGCGAGCAGCACAACATCCGCGGCCGCAACCCCTCCGGCACCTGGCTGGAGTTCTGCTGCGTGGACGGGCAGCGCGGCTGGATCTACGCGCCGTACCTGGTCGTAAACGTCGACGTGACCGTAATTCCGACAGTGCGGGCCACCCCAACCATCCCGCCGTCGCCCACACCCACGCGCACGCCCATACCCACGGCCACACCCGTCCGGCCCACGGATACACCCGTCCCGCCCGCCGGCGACCTGGGCCTCCGCATCGAGCCTGAAAACCGCTGCTCGCACTACGACTCGGACCTCTATCCCTACTCCCAGAGCGTCGAGCCCCATATCGTCAACCAGCAGGGCGGCCGCATCTACGGCCCCTACACCGGCACCTACTTCTCCAGCATCCGCGAGACGGACATCGAACACATCGTCGCCCGCAGCGAAGCGCACGACAGCGGCCTCTGCGCCGCCGGCAGCAACACCCGGCGCACCTTCGCCAACGACCTGCTCAACCTCACCCTGGCCAGCCCCAGTGTGAACCGGCACCAGAAGGTCGCCAAGGACCTGGCCGAATGGCTGCCGCCCTTGAACCAGTGCTGGTACGTGAATCGGGTCGTGCAGGTCAAACGCAAGTACAATCTCTCGATGGACCAGGCCGAGGCCAACACCGCCCGCCGCGTGCTGGCCGGGTGCCCCAGCACGCAGATGCATTTCACCGACCCGGGCTCAGCGCCGCCGCCGGCAACGAATACACCGCCGCCGTCGGAGCAGTCCTGCCCGAGAAACTGTACGGAGGCCCACGCCATGGGCATGAGCAATATGGGAAGAGACCATCGTTGCTATCAGCCGAAGTTCGACCGGGATCGGGACGGTATCGCCTGTGAGCGCTAGATAGCGCCAGGGCCTCCCCCGCGCCCTCCGCGGACACCCCGTAGGGGCACCCCTTGTGGGTGCCCATCCCCCGAAACTGGCACAACAACCCTCGCGCGGGTACACTACGCCACAAACGCCGCCCACCCCCACATACCACGACCAATGCCCGGCCAGCTTTTCACCAGCTACTTTCTCGAAGAAGGCATCCTCCACACCGCCGCCTGGCAGGAATCCCTCTCCCAGCCCGCAGACCTCGACGCCTTCCGCACCCGGGCCCGCGCCCTCCTCGAGAACGCCGCCGCCTTCCACACCCTGAACGAGGCCTCCACCGAGATGGAGCTCATCCGCCCCCTCTTCGAGCTCCTCGGCTGGGCCCACTACCTGCCCCAGCAGGGCAGCGACCAAAACCAGGACATCCCCGATCACCTGCTCTTCGCCAGCGCAGAGTCCAAGGCCCGCGCCGCTGCCAAACCCGCCCCCCAACGCTACCCCGACGCCCTCGCCGTCGCCGAGAGCAAGCGCTTCGGCCTTCCCCTCGACGCCCGCGAAGGAAAACAGACCGGCTCACCCCACGGCCAGATCCTCCGCTACCTCGCCACCGCCGACATCAACTCCGACAGCCGCATCCGCTGGGGCATCCTCACCAACGGCCGCATCTGGCGCCTCTACGACCGCCGCGCCCTCCCCCGCGCCAGCGGCTACTACGAAGTCGACCTTAACAGCGCCCTCCAGGCCGCCGACGGCGCCCACAGCCTGCGCGCCTTTCGCCTCCTCTTCAGCCGCCCCGCCTTCAGCCCCCAACACGGTGCCCTGACCAGCTTCCTCGAAGACGCCATCGCCGAAGGCCGCCGCTACGAAGAACAGGTCGCCAGCGACCTCTCCGGCACCGTCTTCGACAAAGTCTACCCCGCCCTGGTCCGCGCCCTCGCCGCAGAGAGCCGCGCAGATCTGGAGGACGTCCGCCAGGCCGCACTCATCTTCCTCTACCGCCTGCTCTTCCTCCTCTACGCCGAGGACCGCGACCTGCTGCCCGTCAACGACAGCCGTTACGACGACTACGGCCTCCGCAAATCCGTCCGCGACGACGTCGACCAGCGCATTGCCGCCGGCGACGCCTTTTCCGGCTTCGCCAGCCATTACTACGACCACATCACCACCCTCTGCCGCCAGATCGACAAGGGCGACCCCACCATCGGCCTGCCTCCCTACAACGGCGGCCTCTTCGCCCAACAGGCCGCGCCCCTGCTCGAACAGGTCCGCCTCTCCGACCACGTGCTCGCCCCCATCATCCACAACCTCAGCCACACCGAAGGCGAGTCCGGCCGCCGCTTCGTCAACTACCGCGACATGACCGTCCAGCAGCTCGGCTCCATCTACGAGCGCCTCCTCGAACGCGAACCCGTGCGCACACCCGATGGCGAAATCGTCGTCCGCCCCAACAGCTACGCCCGCAAGGACAGCGGAAGCTTCTACACCCCCCAACCGCTCGTCGACCTCATCGTCGAACGCACGCTCACGCCCCTGCTGGAAGAGCGCAAAGCCGCCTTCCACGCCAAGGCCGCTGCCCTCCAGAGCGACACACGCGCCAAGGCCGGCCGCTTCGCCGACCTCCGCCCTCTCGACCCCGCCGCAGCCGCGCTCGACCTCAAACTGCTCGACCCCGCCATGGGCAGCGGCCACTTCCTCGTCACCGCCGTCGACTACCTCTCCGACGCCATCGCCGACCTCGTCGAATACGCGCCCACCGCCGCGCCTTGGCTGGAGGACGCCTACACGTCGCCCCTGCTTGACCGCATCGCCGCCATCCGTGCCGACATTCTCGCCCGCGCCGACGCCGCCAACTGGGTCATCGACAAATCCCAGCTCACCGACCAGGCCATCATCCGCCGCATGGTCCTCAAACGCTGCATCTACGGCGTCGACAAGAACCCGCTCACCGTCGAGCTCGCCAAAGTCTCCCTCTGGCTGCACAGCTTCACCGTCGGCGCGCCCCTCTCCTTCCTCGACCACCACCTCCGCTGCGGCGACTCCCTCATCGGCCTGCGTGTCCACGACGCCGCCCAGGAGCTCTCCCGCCTCGGCGGATTCACCTCCGCCAGCGCCATCCAGGCCGCCGAAAACGCAGCCGCCGGAATGCAACGGATCGAAGAGATGTCCGACGCCGGCATCGCCGAGGTCGAGGAATCGGCCGCCCTCTTCCGCGAGGTCGAAAAGACCACGTCGCCTCTGCGCGGTCTCCTCAACACACTCTGCGGCGTCAACTGGCTAGCCGCCGGCATGAAAAAGAAGCAGCGCGCCGAGTTCGAAGCGCCGCTCCAGGGCGCAATCGTCTCGCAGGAGGAAAAGGCCTTTCCACTGCTGACGAACGGCCCCGACAGCGTAGACGCCGCAGACCCGGTCCGGCAGCGCACCTTCTGGCCCGCCTTCGCCGAAATATGGGGCGCTGCCAGAGAGGCCGCCGGCCGCGAGGGCTTTCTGCACTGGGAGGTCGCCTTTCCGGGCGTCTGGCACCGCTGGCAGGATGACGAGCCCACCGGCGGCTTTGACGCCATCATCGGCAACCCGCCCTGGGACCGCATCAAGCTGCAGGAGGTCGAATGGTTCGCCACCCGTTCACCTGAACTGGCCCTCGCCCCCACCGCCGCCGACCGCCGCCGCGGCATCAAGCAACTGCGCGAACAGGGCGACCTGCTCGCCGCCGAATTCGACGCCGCCAAGCTGCGCGCCGACCGCCTCGGCCAGTTCATCCGCGCTTCAGGCCACTACCCGCTGCTCGGCGGCGGCGACATCAACCTCTACTCCCTCTTCGTCGAGCGTGCCATGCGCCTGGCCAAGCCCGACGGCATCGTCGGCCTCCTCACCCCCTCCGGCATCTACGCCGACAAGACCGCCGCCCGCTTCTTCAAATCCGTCTCCACCAGCGGCCGTGTCGGAGGTCTCTTCGACTTCGAGAACCGAAAAATCTTCTTCCCGGACGTTCACGCCTCATTCAAATTCTGCGCCCTCATCTTCGGCGGCGAGGAGCGCCGCTTCGCCCAAACCGACTGTGCCTTCTTCCTCCACAACACCGCCGCCATCGACGATCCGGATCGCTGTTTCCCCCTGACTCCCGCCGACTTCGCCCGCGTCAACCCCAACACCGGCACCGCCCCCGTCTTCCGCACCCGCCGCGACGCCGACATCACCCGTAGCATCTACGAGCGCCACCCCGTCCTCGTCGACCACTCCGGCGATGAAGAGCTCCGTGTTTGGCCTGTGCGATACTGTTCAATGTTGCATATGGCGGGTTCCTCCCACCTTTTTCGAACCGAGACGGAACTCGATGCAGAGGGCTTTTACCCTGTTCATGGCAATTGTTGGAAGAAGGGAGGTGAATTGTATTTGCCTATGTACCAAGGACGCATGATCCATCAGTTCGATCATCGTGCCAACTCCGTGCGCGTCAATCCCGAGAGCACCCACAATCCGTACTTGAGCGAAGAAGTTAGCGAGGACCAACACGCAGACCCTTCCTTTCTTCCGCAGACCCAGTACTGGGTGCCGGAGGCAGTGGTAGAACCAGTTGTACCCCAAACCCTTGGCTGGACTTTGGGTTTTAGGGATATCGCCAGACCGACAGACATGCGAACGTTTATCGCCGCCGTTCTGCCACAGGTCGGCTGTGGTCATACTTTACCGATTTTAGTTTCCGAGTATGAGGACTTTTGCTGCGAGTCAGCGACTCAAATCGTGGCCAATCTTAACAGTTTCGCTCTAGATTATGTTACTCGCCAAAAGGTTCAGGGCACTCACTTGACCTGGTACACCGTTGAACAACTCCCCGTCATCGCCCCCGCCGACTACGACCGCGCCTTCGGCTTCACCACCGCCCGCGACCTCGTCCGCCACCACGTCCTCCGCCTCACCTACACCGCCCACGACATGGCCCCCTTCGCCCGCAACCTCGGCTACGACGGCCCGCCTTTCATCTGGAACCAAGAAAAACGCCG
>DAOUHY010000011.1:0-17686 GCA_034428435.1 Caldilineaceae bacterium
CCAGGGCTCTGAACATATCCTGCAGACGGGCGAAATCTCCTAAATGCAATCTTCACCTGCTCAATCTACACCCGCCGCGCAGACCGATCGAGGTCTGCGCTTTTTCCATCGCCTCAGCTTCGAAGAGACTTTCTTCGGCTGGCTCTTTATCGTTCCTGCCGTGTTGGGGCTGCTGTTTTTCCGCCTCGGCCCGGTGTTCGCCAGCTTCTATCTCAGCTTCACCAAATACGAAATCATCACCGCCCCCCGCTGGATCGGATTCGCCAACTACACCAAACTGGTCACTGATGCGCTGTGGCTGCGATCCATTGAGGTGACCTTGTGGTATGTCTCTCTTTTTGTGCCTCTGTCCCTCACATGTGCCTACACCATTGCTCTGCTGATGAGCCGCAATGTGCGCGGGATCACATCCTATCGCACTCTCTGGTACTTGCCGTCAGTCGTACCGGTGGTCGCCAGCGCCACCATCTGGCGCTGGGGCCTCAATCCGGAGTTTGGGCCGATCAACTATCCACTCAAGCTGCTGGGCCTGCCCGCGCCCCGTTGGCTCACCGACCCGGACTGGATCGTGCCCTCCATTGTCTTTATCGGTCTGTGGGGGCTGGGCAACTCCGTGCTCATCTTTCTGGCTTCGATTACCAGTGTGCCCCGCACCTTCTACGAAGCTGCCGAAGTCGATGGCGCCAACCTCTGGGCCAGGTTCCGCCATGTGACCTTGCCCCTCACATCTTCGATTATCTTCTACCAGTTGATTGTGACGGTCATCAATAGCTTCCAGGTCTTCGGTGTGGCCTATGTCCTCTTCGTATCTAATCCCTCTGCCTCCTCTGCCGGACCGGACAACGCCGCCCTCTTCTATGTGCTGTACATGTTTCGCAACGCCTTCGGATACTTTCGCAACGGCTACGCATCAGCAATGGCCTGGATTCTCTTCCTCGTTGTAATGCTGCTGACGATCATCCTTTTCTACAGTCAGCGGCGTTGGGTCTATTACGAAACGGAAGGGGGCGGCTCGTGACCGCTTACCGTATCAGGCACAACGCCGGTCGTTTTCTGATTCACATGACGCTGGCCGCTGGTAGCGTGTTTATGCTGATTCCCTTCTTTTGGCTGCTTTCTTCTTCACTGAAAGCGCCCCATGAGATCTATGTCTTTCCGCCTAAGTGGATACCCGATCCGGTCCGCTGGTCGAACTATCGCGAAGTGTTCGAGGTTGTGGCGGTCGCGCGCTATACAGCCAACACAATGATAGTCACCATCTTCTCTACGGTGGGCGTTATAATCAGCTCCTCCATGGCTGCCTATAGCTTTGCTCGGCTGCGTTTCAAAGGGCGGGATATCATGTTTGGCCTGATCCTCTCGACCGTGATGCTGCCGTACGTCGTGACCATGATTCCCGTCTACATTCTGTTCACACGCCTGGGCTGGATCGGGACCTATCTACCCCTGATTGTGCCGGACTGGTTTGGTGGGCCCATCACGATCTTTCTGTTGCGCCAGTTCTTCCGCACAATTCCCCTGGAGTTGGAAGACGCCGCCCGCATAGACGGGGCCAGTCGTCCGCGTATATTTGCCCAGATCATTCTTCCTTTGGCCCGGCCTGCGCTGACAGTCGTCCTCGTGTTGTCCCTGCTCTACAATTGGAACGACTTCCTCGCGCCGCTCATCTATCTGCATAAACGAGATATGTTTACCCTGGCCTTGGGACTGAACGCACTCCAACACTTCGAGAGCGGCCTCGATTGGACCCACTACGTGATGGTGCTGGCCACCCTGATGGTGCTGCCGGTCATTATCGTCTATTTTCTCGCCCAGCGGGCCTTCGTCGAAGGGATCGTCCTTACCGGGCTGAAAGGATAAAGACGATCGTGACTGCCAAGTCCTTGCCAAATGACGATCATGATTCAGCATAGCGAAAGGTGTTTTTTCCCTATCAAACCTATCGCCCTTCAATGGTTGCTTTCACTGACCACTGACTACTGACTACTGCAGTTGGGCGGTCGGGCCTATTCGGCCCTCCCTTGTGCGGGGGCTCCGCCCCCGCAACGCCCCCTCTCCTACAACCCCCGCCGCATCGAGTGTGAGGGCAATGTGACCGTGTCCGCCCGCGGCGACCGTGCTTCGCCCCCATCAACCGTCCTGGCACATACCGAGTATGTGCCAGCGCAGGCTGGGTAGGAGAGGCAACGCCCAATCAGGACCAACCTACACCGCTATGGCCACCAAGAACCCGCAACAGAAATCCTGACAGTACATTCCGTTATTCCGAATCCAGGCGAACCGCACAAAGCACACACATACGGAACATGGCTCAGTAGTTACGGACGATCTATGCACAGCCACCAGCTCGGTGTTCATCTTATGGTGTGGAGTGGTAGGATCGACGCCGGCGAGATGGCCCTTTTCCCGCTCATCAGCGAAATGGGCTACCACGGCGTTGAACTTCCCATCTTCGATCCGGCAGCCCTTGACTTGACGGCTATCCGCCAGGCTTGCCTGAACAGTGGCCTGGCCTGCACCGCGTCCACAGCCATGGCCCCCGGACTCAGTCTTATCGATGACGACCGTCGCACACAAGGGGTGGCCTGGCTGCAGAACGTTGTGCGCGCCGCGTCGGCCCTGGGCGCCGATCTCCTTTGCGGACCCATGGCCGTGCCTGTCGGCGAACTGCGGGGACGGGGATTCACCCGTCAGGAATTTGACAACTGTGTCCGGTCTCTACAGGAGGTCGGCGCTGTGGCCGCCGCTGAAGGCGTCACTCTTGCGCTCGAGCCGCTGAACCGCTTCGAGACCTTCATGCTCAATACAGTGCAGGATGGCGTCCGCCTGATGAATGCGGTCGATCAGCCTTCCGTCGGCCTGCTGCTCGATACCTTCCACATGCACATCGAGGAAAAATCTACGCCGGACGCCATCCGCCGCGCCGGTACGCACATCAAACATTTCCATTGCAGCGAAAACGATCGCGGTGCCGTCGGTAGCGGACAGGTGGATTGGGCCGGGACATTTCAGGCGTTGGCGGATGTCCAATACGATGGCTGGCTGGTGGTGGAGTCCTTCAACGCCGTCATCCCGGAACTGGCAGGCGCAACATGCATTTGGCGTCCCTTGGCCGAAAGCCCCGACGCGCTCGCCAAAGAGAGCCTCTCTTTCCTCAACAGCAGAAACAGTGCCTGAAACATAATGTGCAACAAGCGCTTCTCACGTTTCACGGTCAACAGCCCTATTCCTGAGATCTGATAAAATGTTCTCCCTCGATGTCCATTGCCACTTCTTTCCCAAAGCCTTTTTGGACGCGGCCCGTGGTCCGAACACCCTTCAATCCACAATTGAACGGCGAGCCGATGGCCGCGAGCATCTGGTTTGCCCCGGCAACTTCGATCACCCGCTGACTCCGGATTTCCACGCCGCCGGGCAGATGCTGGCTGATATGGACAGCGCCCAAATCTCAATGGCGGCTATCTCCTCCGCGCCCCCCACGCTTTCTTACTGGGCAGAGGCCGGCGCGGCCACCGAACTGGCATCGCGCTTGAATGAGAGCATCGCTGAACGCGTGGCCGAATATCCCGAGCGCTTCCTGGGGCTGGCGACCGTTCCGCTGCAGGACATTGACGCGTCCGTTGCCGAAGCAAAACGCGCGGTCAATGAACTCGGGTTGCATGGCTTTCAGATCGGCTCCAATGTGGATGGCAAAAACCTGAATCATCCTGACTATTACCCACTTTTCGAGACGTTTGCCGAACTGAACGCGCCGGTATTCGTCCACCCCTATATCCCTGCGGGGGAGGAGCGAATGCAGGAATACTACCTGCACAATTTGCTGGGCATGGTGGCCGAGACCGGCCTGGCCATTGCATCCGTAATCTACGGCGGCATCCTCGAACGATGGCCGAACCTGAAAATTATCTTTGCCCACGCTGGCGGCGTCTTTCCTTACATTGTTGGGCGTATGGATCACGGCTACAAGGTGCGCTCCCAGGAGTGTGCCGCCGCCATTCCCCATCCCCCCAGTCACTATTTGAGACAAGTCTACTTCGACTGCATGTCTTTTCACCCTTTGGCCCTGCGCTATCTGGTGGATATGGTCGGCGCCGATCACGTATTGATCGGCAGCGATTATCCCTTCGACATGGGGCCCATCGGCGGCCCGGTGGCGGAGGTGCTGGCCAGTCCCCATCTGTCAGATGAGGAGAAAGAGCAGATCTGCGGCAAGACCGCGGCAACCCTCTTTGGGTTGACCAACCATCTATAGAAGATTCCCAATTGAGAGAGTGAAATGTCCGCTATGAAAAGGTACGAATTCGGAGTCGTTACCGATGAGATCGATGAGGACTTTGCGCGTGCCTGTTCGATCGCCCGCGAGGAGGGTATGTCCTACGTGGAGTTGCACAACCTATGGGGTAAGCCGGTCCACGATCTGACCGACGCAGAGTTAGATCGGGCACTGCGGCTCACCGCCGAGAACGGCCTGCGCGCCCATCTGGTCTGTGGGATGTTTTTCCGGCCCTTCCATCTGGCCGGTATCTCCCTGGACGAGATGGAGAGCCATCCTCTTTTTCAAGAACATATGGATCGGCTGGAGCGCTTCATCGCCATTGCGCATAAATTCAAAGCGCCCAACATTCGCACGTTCGGCTTCACCCGCGATGTAGGCGGCGACAACCCTTCCCCCCGCTCCCCGGACGGTGGCGGTATCGATGAGGAAACACTGGCCAAGATCGCCCAAGGCATCCGCATCGCCTGCCAGCGGCTACACGACGAAGGCCTGGTGCTGGCCCTGGAAAATGCCCGCTCTCTTTACGCCAATACCGGTGGCAATATGCGGCTCGTGCTCGACGCCGTGCAGATGCCCAATCTCAAGATCATCTGGGATCCGGCCAACGCCTTCGTCGCCGGCGAAGACCCGGCAACTGGCTATCAGCAGGTGAAAGGCCACATTGTCGATATTCACTGCAAGGATGCAGTTGTCCTCGACGAGGCCACCGGCCTCACCGCTTGGGCGCGCATCGGCGACGGCGGAACCGACTGGCATGCCCATCTCACTCTGCTGCAAAACGAGCCGGTCGATACCTATACAATCGAAACGCATTGGCAGGCCAACGGGCAGGACAAGGCCGCCAGCACGCGCCAAACATTCGCCAGTCTGAAAGACCTTATCGCCGGCCTCCCATAGAGTTAAAGACAAAAGAGCGTACACAATCGGTACGGCGCGAGCAGACTTCTTCGGTGCCCTCGCGCCTTCTTTTGTCCCCCACTGGCTGCTCTGTGCGCTACCGCCCGACCTCCCCGACCGTCCCGATCGGAAAATCTGCCGGCAGCTTTTCTGTAAGCCGTTCTTCGTCAAATCCGCAGCGGGGATGGCCGAAGCCGCTGAGGCTTGTCCCGTTTGCCTGCAGATCGAAAATGATGTTGTCGTCGGCGCTGGGGCTCACCCCTGCCGGGATGAAATCCAGTTGCAGTGCATCGCGTACCTTCCAGGCGACGATATGGTCGGCGCACGGTGTGTCTCCGCTTATACCAATCGCTCCCAACAGGCTGCCGCCCGCACTATAGAGAGAAAGCCCGCCACCTGAGCGGCTCCAGCCGCCCGCCCTCTCACCCACCAGTGGGTCCCCTGCCTGGCCGTAGTCGCTCGCTGGCCCCGCGTAGGCTTTCGCTGTGTCCAGCGGAGTGCTGCCCTGCAACCCGTACAGGTTCCCGCCCGGCTGTGTCGCCGCATACAGATTGCTCGTAGAAAAGGATAGCTGCGTCAAACTGAATGCATTGGCCGAATTTGCCTTCTGTACGGAAAGGACCCGCCCGCCCGGCCACTGCGAACCCCTGTTGGCACCGGAATATGTAACAACGCAAACCACCCCGTCTCGGTCCACCACAGTCGCCCACATGTGATTTCCCAGCCCGCCATTGTTGCCGCCTGCCACAACCCGCTCCAGCGCTGCCTTCACCGCCTCATGGCTGGGCAGACTGTCGCAACCGGTCACGAACTCCGGCTCCTGCTGGCTCACCGTCGCGCTTTCGACAAAGCGAATCGAAGGCGCACTCTGCACAGCTACCCCTTCAAAGCGGACCACCTTGCCGCGGCCCGGTTCCCCTACGCTGGCGCCATTGATGGTCACAAACGCATTCCCGTTGATATCGAAGTCAACCGATGTGGGGAAAGGCAGCCCGGTGATTACGTCCTGCGAGGTTTCCCCCTCGCCCACTCGGATCACCGCACCGCTATTGGGAATCGGGCCTTCGTCCGTGAATATGCCGAACCGAACCGCATACAGCTCGCCGTCAGGGCCGGTGCGTAAGTCCGTCAACATAGTCAGATCGGTGGCGTAGTCCTCAACGCCGCCAGTGACCGGATCGACCACGACCACCTTCGCAGAACCGGGCAGGAAGGGAAAGCCCGGCAGCAGCGAAACGTAAATCCGGCCGTCGGCCCCAAAGGTCACGCCCGTCGGCACCGGGTCCGACTCCAGCGCGCCTCCCCGATACGGGTTCGGCAGCGGGCCGGGTATGCCCTCAAAAACGGCAATTACCTTGGCGGTCTGGCTGACTACGTCCACCTGCACAAGGGTATTCGCACCCGCCTCCGCCACGTATAAGAGACCGTCAGGGCCGGCGGTCAACCCGTATGGATGAGATTCCAGTACATGGCCGTCCGGGTTGAACTCCTTTTCCAGCTTCCACAACGGTACGACCTCCAGTACTGAGCCCTGCAACACACGCAATACTGCCGCCGTGTCCGGCAACGCCTCCTCGCTGGCCACGCCTTGCCAGACGCCCGCCGTGGCGTACATTTCGTTGTTCAGGAGCGCCAGTCGGGCCCCACCAACGATGTCGCTGCCTAGAAAAATCGAAGGCAGTGTCGCCACCAGTTGAGGCTGGCCGCCGGGTATGACGCGCATGACCCGCGACGTATTCCCATAGGTCGCCCTGATGATTTCGTTCGTATTGGGATCGAGGCCCCCCACCTCGACTTCCTCGTCGCCGCCCAGTCCTACGTCAATGACCCAAATACTGCCGTCATCGATGACCAGTACGCCCTGGGGCCCGTTCAGTCCCTCCACGATCACCGTGCCGCCGCTCTCCCGTTCCTGCGCCATCGCGCTGTCCGACGCGATCCACAGCACCGACGCAACCACCACGGCCAGAATGCTGTTGACGTACAATCGACTGACTTTCAATTGACTCCTCCTCCCCGGCGCCGCGCCTTTTTGGTGCAGACAACCGTGGGGCGCACATACGCATTTCGAACAGGTTTCTCCTGCAACAGCACAAGCCCGGCACAGCCCCTGCCTGGCTCTTACTCGCCCGCCAGGAAGACGATCAGCGCTTCCAGGTCTTCCTCAGGTATATGGCGATAGGACGGCATCTTGTGGGGACTCAGCGCATATCCCTCGACATAGTACTTGTCCGGCTCGATGATACTCTCGTACAGGTAGGTATACACGTCGGTCGCGTCGCCGCTGTACGCGGGATCCTCAAGCCGGGCGGCGGCCATCTCGACCATCTCACCGTGCGTGGGTCCGAATATGCCCCTCGTCCCCGCACTTTCCAGCTGATGACAGACGCCGCAGTACTGCTCCTTGTACACGGCCAGTCCCCGCGCCGCCAATTCGGTCCGCTCCGCTTCGGGAAGGTTGCTCAGGTCCGACGCGCTTCGGACGCCGTTTCCCTCGACCTGGCGAAACATCAGCGCCACGTGCAGTATCCACGAGATGCGCAAAACATCTCCGGACTGCAGCGCCCGCTCACTGAACTCGCTGTTGACCTCCATCAACGCCTCTACGTTGATACCCGTGTCTTCCGCAACGCTTTCCCATGTATCTCCTGGCTGAACGGCATATGTTCCCAACTCGCCGGCACTGGTCTGTGCCCGTTCCCTCTCTTCTCTCGACGCGACATACGAAGAGGCTAGAATGGGCGGACCGCCGGCCCATCCGCGCGCTGCCCCCACGTTGCGCACCTCGACAGGCAGATGTCGGATTGCTATCTCGTCGCCGGCCTGAATCTCAACGCCCCGCAATGCCCACAAGCTGAAATTGTCCAGCAGCAGGTCAAGATAGGTGACCGCGAACCTTCCGGCTATCCTCTCCCACGTATCTCCCGCCTGCACTTCATAAACCTCGGGCTGCACCGCGGCATCCGCACTGAGACCGGGAATGGCAAGCTGGTCGCCCGCTCGAATCGCCTCTCCCCGCAGCATCCACAGCTCCGCATTGGCCTCTTTCAGCTGGTCAACGGCCAAATCGAATCTTCCGGCGATCACAGACCACTGCTCCCCCATCCTCGCCGTGTAGACGTAATCCAGGCCACTGTCGACTGTGTACGGCCGCACAAGTCCCGCGTCCGCTACCGGTGCCGCCGCGTCGCCCCGCCCCTGCACACTCGACTGGGTCGAACCCGTCACTGCCTGTCTCGCGCTGTCAGGAGTCGCCTCCGGTGTCGCTGTAGCCGCGCTCTCTTCGCCCCCTTGTTGCGCCAGCGCAACTGCTTGGTCTGCCGTCGAGCTATCGCGGGACAAGCGATAAACAGTGAAGCCCGTTACGATCAGTGCCACCAGCAGCAAGCCGCGCGACACCAGACCCGCGCGCCTGCCTGCACCGCGAAGGCGGCCGTACCGTCCAGGTTTTCTGTCCGACCCTCTCATCTCTCAGCTTCTGCTTACGTTTCGAAGAGACAAAAATAAGAGAGGAATTAGAGATTCGTTCTCTCTATCAACTCCTCTCTCGCTTCAATCCTGCTACGATATAACTATTCTATCCACTCCCCCGCGAAAACGAAAGAAGCGATTTTCATCCGTATTCGCCTTTGGGGATGAACTGCCGGCTACTTCCTATTCAGAGTCGCCTTCTGCACTGTCCGAGTCCGCCCCCTGCGACAACGCATCGTTTTCACCAAAAACAGGCAGACTCAGCGGATCTCCGTCAACGCCAATCGTCCAGGCGGCAATCCAGCCCGTATAATCGCCGGTTGTAGCAACATACCAACTGCCGTTCTCCAACCGGCCGATGACCAGATACGTCTGGTCGTTCGTGAGCAGCTTCAGTACAGGTGCTGAAACATCTGGCCGCCCGCGCAAATTGACCGACGGATGCAGCAGTGCGCCGGTCAGCCCCGAATACGTACCCGTGCCCGCGGTGTCAAAGTCGCTCTCCAGAGGTTCGTACGAACTGATAAATGCCAGAGCAGTCGCCGTCGCCTGCACTGAGACCGGCTCCCCCCGGTTGGCCGGAAACAGGACCGCACCGATAATCGCTATGATGAGGCCGCCAATGATCAGAAACGGCCAGCCCTTCCACCCCTGGGGAATATGCTGCGAGGTCGGTGTATAGGCCGGACCCTGATAGGTAGGGCCTGCCAGCCGCGGCGGTCGTTGTACATCCGCTCGTTCGAAATTCGCGAAAATTGCCGCCAGCTCGGGCTCGTATCTGGGGTCTACGCGCCACTCATTCAGCCTGGCATTGTACGTGCGCCCCGTCTCCGGAATCGCCGCACTGACCGCTTCGTGTATCGCCGTGAAATCCTGCGCCCAGCCCACCCGAATGTAGATCGAACCGTTCTCCAGACGCTGGTACGAAAGCCACGCGTCGGGCGGTTCGATTCGCTTGCGGGCAACCTCTAACTCCTCCTCAGTCAGGGGAACCTGCCGCGCTTCCTTCAACTCCTCGTCGTGCGTCCAACGCTTCAGAGGATTGGAAAGTAGCCGGTACGCCTCATCGACCTTCGCCAGAATTGGGTCCGACGGTTCCGGCCCCGCGATAAGGGCAGCGTCGTCCAAATATTCCCCCGTATGCAGGCGCACCTGGCGCCTGTAGGCCGCGTCAAGCACCTCCTGCGAAGCGTTGGGCTGCACACCCAAAATCTGATAGTAGCTCTCCAGCGATCTGTTTTCCACCATCCGTGGCCCGCTCCGGCAACGAGGAGGCTGCCCCGACCACCGGTTCCATCTGCCGCCCGCCCGCTGCGGCCCGGGCGAAGAAAACGAAATCAGGATCTGCTCCTGCCGCCGGCGCTCCTCCTGCCCTTCGCACCTGCGATCCCTATCGCCTGACGTCGTCCGAATAGCCGCCGCCTTCCGCCAGCGCGGCCACCTCCTCCCTCTCAAACAGCCCCATGTCACCGGGGATCGTATATTTCATCGCCGCCGCCGCCGCGCCCCACCGCAGTGCGTCGGCCAGCCAAGCCTCTCCCCCATGGTGCAGGTATCGGTAGAGAACGCCCGCAGTGAAAGCATCCCCTGCGCCGATGCGCCCGATTGTTCCTCCCCCCGGAAAGATTGGCTGGCGCATCGGCGCCTGCCCCGGCACGGCTGCAATCGAGCCGTCAGCGCCCAACGTCAGAATGACAGTCGCCTGCGGGAACTGCTCCCTGAGCGCGGCCAGCGCCTCCTCCGGTGTGATCTCTTCCGGCAGACCATAGTGCATCTGCGCATCTCGAATCGGCGAAAATACGATGTCCGCCTTCTCGGCAAAGGGATGACAACCCTTGCGTGACGCCTCCGGAGTCCACAGCATGGACCGGTAGTTGAAATCGAAGCTCACGCTCCAGCCGGCCGCCTGCGCCAGCTCCAATGCCCGCCAGGCCGTCGCCGCCGAGCTGTCGCTGATCGCAAGCGTGATTCCCGTCAGGTGCAGATGCCGCCCGCCCGTCTCGCAGAAAAGCGCCTCCGGCACTTCATCCGCTGTCATGCGGCTCGCCGCCGAATTGGCACGGTCGTAGATGATCGAAGTAGCCCGCGCGCCGTCGCCGAACTCCACAAAAAACGTCCCCAACCGCTCGCCCTCAGCCCAGACGACGTGCGACGTGTCCACGCCGTGTCCCATCAACGTGCGCGCGATCCGCCGTCCCAGCGCATTCTCCGGCAGGCGTGAAATCCATGTCGTCCGCACACCCAAACGCGCCAGCGCTACCGCCGTGTTCGATTCCGTTCCCCCCGCCTCCAATTCAAAGTAGGCGGCCTGTTCTATGCGTAACTGGCCCGGCGGCGCCATGCGCAGCAGCGTCTCGCCCAGAGTGACTACGTCAAACCCGCTCATTTCTCCGCCCGCGCCTCCCCTACAGCTGCCACAAACCTGCCAGCCTGCTCCGTTATCGCCTGCCAGTCGCCGTCCGCCACCCACGCCTTGCGCACCAGCGCACTGCCGACCCCCACCGCCACCGCGCCCGCGCGCACGAAACTGCCCGCGTTCTTCAGGTCAACTCCACCCGTCGGCATCAGCTTCAGGTGCGGCAGCGGCGCCAGTATGTCCTGGAAATATCCCGGCCCGAGCTTGGTCGCCGGAAATACCTTTACCACCGCCGCCCCCGCCATCCACGCCGTCTGCACCTCCGTCGGCGTAAAAGCCCCCGGCATCACCGGCACACCGAGCCCGGCGCAATAGTTCACCGTGGGCAGGTCCAGCGTCGGCGCCACCACAAACTGCGCGCCCCTTGCGGTCGCCTCCGCCGCCATCTTCCGGTCCAGCACCGAGCCCATGCCCAGCGCCGCCTCGCCCTGAGCAAAAGCCGGTACCTGCTCCCGCAGCAACGTCAGCGCATCCAAAGCCCCCGGGCTAGTCATCGTCAGCTCGAACGCCGTCACCCCCCCGTCCAGCAGCGCCCGCGCCAGCTCAACGGCCCCCGCCAGGTCCGGCAGCCGCACCACCGGTACTACTCCGCCCTTCTCGATCAACTGTACAGTTCTACAGGGAGTGTCCATGCCAGGCTTCCAAAGCGCTCACTATATCTACCAATTTCGGGTTTCATTATAGTGTACAACATATCATCAACAAACGGAGCGGCGATAGAGGTCTGCAACCCAAAATAGGGGTGAACGTTCACACACCTCAGGGCCGCAACCAAACCGCGGTCAGTTCCCCTTCCAATCTCCTGTAGGGGCCGGCCTTGTGCCTGCCCACCTCCCATCCGCGTCACCCTCTCCTTCCCCCCATAACCTCCTGTAGGGGCAGGCCTCGCACCTGCCCACCCCCCATACGCGCCCTCCTCTCCTTCCCCCCGTAACCCCCGGTAGGGGCCGGCCTTGTGCCTGCCCACCCCCCATCCGCGTCACCCTCTCCTTCCCCCCGTAACCTCCTGTAGGGGCCGGCCCTGTGCCTGCCCACTCCCCATACGCGTCACCACTGCCAAGACTGACCAAAAAAACCTCCTTGACAGCAGCCTGCTCACCCACTATATTACATTTACACACGCCCGAAGTTCGATTCTCCATCTGGTTCCAATCCAACCAATTGTAGGGCAGTGCAACAGGGAATAAGGGTCACTGAGACGCAGCTGAACTGCCAAACCACGCCGCCGCTGACAGCAGGCTTTCCCACTCTCTTCGAATCGCCATTCGCATTGCCAGTCTGCCTCGGTTCCCATTCCCTTTTCGACAAGCGTCCCTTCCTCATTGAACGCAATGCCAAGGTCAACCGCTTTGTCCACTTTAGGGCCGTCTCACATCGGAGACCCAAGGAGAATTCACGAATTCGCCCTACAGGACGCAGCGATCAGCGTTGGAGACGCCATCACCTTCCTTGAGGCAATGTAGTGCCCCGAAGATCTGACCTTGAACAGCTTACTGCAACCGAAATGCAACGTGCGTGCTTGGGAACGGCAACGATCTGCTTGAGAAAAACCGTAACACAGTGCCTGCTTTCGACAGTTTCCGACCGAGAGTACCTCATCACATTCAGCCACAAGGAGGCAAGAGAGTGATGCAAAAGAAACAGACGATGTTCGCACTAGCCTATGTCTTGATACTAGCGATGCTCCTGGCCGCCTGCGTCGCTCAACCTGCACCTTCTGCGGCGGGCCAGCAGGCAGATGGTCAGGAAGCAATGGAAGCGGAGAAGGAGCTCGTAATCGTTCAGGGAACTGAACCGTGGACGATGGACATGCAATGGGTCACCGCCCAGGTAATCGTGAATGTCGGCAACCACATTCAGCAGACGCTACTGGACTACGACCATAGCATGACCCTCCAGCCCAATCTGGCGGTCTCATGGGAGCAGATCGAGCCCACCGTGTGGCAGTACAAGCTGCGCGAAGGCGTTGAGTTCTCCAATGGCGAACCCCTCAACGCCCAGCAGGTCAAGTTCAGTTTCGATCGCGTCATGGCGCCTGAAAGTGATTCCATGCGCAAGGGAGAGACACGCTACGTATCCAGCGTGGAAATCGTGGATGACCTTACCGTAAACTTCCACACCAACGGCATCATTCCCCTCTTCGACCTCTATGTCACCGCCAAGTTCCCCATTGTGCCGGAGGGCTACATCACCGAACACGGCTCGGAGCACTTCGCTTCCAATCCTGTTGGCACCGGGCCCTACGTACTCGAAGAGTGGGTCAAGGACGATCACATCACGCTTCGCAAAAACCCGAACTACTGGGGTGACGAACCCGAGATCGATGTGCTGACCTTCCGCACCGTTCCTGACATCGCCTCCAGAGTGGCCACGCTGCTTGCCGGCGAGGCAGACATCGCCACCGACCTGCAACCGGCCACCGTGCAGGAAGTCGAGAACCGGGAGGACCTCAGCGTCGTCAGCCGCCCCGGTATGCGTTCGGTCTTCCTGCTGTTCAATACCAAGATCGACACGCCCGTCACCGACCGCCGAGTGCGCCAGGCCATCAACTATGCCGTGGATAAGGATGCCATCATCGCCAACATTCTTGACGGCTTCGGCAAGAAGCTCGAAGGGCAAGTCCTGTCCGAGGAATACTGGGGCTATCAGGCCGCCCTCGAAGCCTATCCCTACGACCCTGACAAGGCCAAAGAGCTGCTGGCCGAGGCCGGCTATCCCGATGGCTTTGACCTGCGCATCGTCAGCCCGCGCGGCCGCTATATGATGGACGCCGAAATCTCCCAGGCTGTGGCCGGACAGCTGAAGGAAGTTGGCATCAATGCCACTGTCGACACGCTGGAATGGGGCGTATTCAGCGAGGAGCAGTACAGCCATGAAGGCGGCCCGGTCTTCTTGCTCGGTTACATGACCGTGCCCGACGCCGCCCGCATGTTGTCAATCTGGCATTCAACCCACCCGAACGATCAGCATCCTGACGCCAAGTTCGATGAGCTCTCCGACGCCGCCATCAATGAAACCGACGTCGACGCGCGTCGCGAAATCGTTAAGGAGGCTGTCGAATACTTCCGTGAAGATGCGCCGGTCGTATTCCTGCACCAGCAATACATCCTGTGGGGCGTCCACGACCGCGTCCAGAACTTCGCACCGTTCCCGGACGGCCGCCTCAAAATTGACGCCACCATAGACGTGACCGGAGACCGTTGATCTTCTGGGGCCGATGTCGATGACAGGCGCCTGATGCAAAGGCCTCCTCCCCATCGAGTTCCGGGGAGGGGGCCTTTTTCCCAACTGCACAACAATTCAGCAGGTCTGAAACGGAGCGAACCGGATGATAAACCTCGCACGCGACTTGGTATCGATGGCCGTGTCCATGGGCGCGCAGTATGCCGAAGGCCGCGTCGTAGATCAGTCCCAACAGGCGATAAACGGTACGGACGGCGCTGCCGGCGTCTCCGAATTCACAACCTGCGGATTCGGAATCCGCGTCCTCGTTGACGGCCAGTGGGGATTCGCCAGCGACAACCTTACCCAACAGCAGCCGTCGCAAACGGTCGGCAAAGCAATCTCGCTCGCCCGCACTATGCCCCGTCGCACGCGCACCGTCAGGCTGGCTGAAAAACCCCCCGTCCAGGCCGCCTACGAAACGCCCTGTGAACAGGACCCCTTCAAAATGCCTGTCGCCGAAAAGGTCGAGATGGTTCACGCCATCATGCAGGCCATGGCCGGCGCCAGCGACAAAGTGACCAAGACCCAGGCCAAGCTCGACTTCCGCCGCGAGATATCCCAACTGGTTACCTCGGAAGGTACTGAAATCGGGCAAACCATCACCCTGACCGGCGCCGGACTGGCCGTCACCGTCTCGGACCGCGGCCAGGTCTTTCGCCGCACCTATCCCTATAGCCATACCGATTTTGGCACGGGAGGATTCGAGCTTGTCCGGGCCCTCAAACCGGTTGAGGCGGCCGCTACAATGGTTCATGAAGCGATCGAACTGCTGGACGCTCCTCCTTGCAGCGATCTTGTCTCTACGGTTATCTTGGACCCGACACTTGTTGGCATGGTGCTTCACGAGACCATGGGCCATCCCATCGAAATGGACCGCGCCCTCGGTGACGAGTCGGACAACTTCGGGCCCAGTTTCCTGCAGGTCCACCACCTCGGCGAATTCCAGTACGCATCCGAGTTGGTGAATATGGTCGCCGACGCAACCCGGCCCAAGGCGGTCGCAACCTATGGCTATGATCATGAGGGTGTCAAAGCCCAGAGCATTCCCATCATTAAGGACGGCGTCTTCTCAAACTACCTGATGTCGCGCGAATGTGCCACCGAACTGGAACTACCCAGCAATGGCACCGCCCGCGCCAGCAGTTGGAATCGCATCCCCATGGTGCGCATCACCAATCTCTCTCTTGTGCCCGGGCAATCGACACGTGATCAGCTCATCTCTGAGACCGATGACGGACTCTACATCGAGACCTTCAAGGGCGGCGATATCGACGACAAGCGTCTCACCTTCAGTTTCATGGGCGAACGCGGGTGGCAAATTCGCGGTGGTAAAATCGTCGGCCTGGTAAAAAACCCGGTTATCTACGGCGAGGCGCCCGTCTTCTGGCGCAACTGCAGCGGAATCGCCGGCCCCGACGAGGACCGGGTGGTGGGCATCTCCAGTTGTGGGAAGGGTCTCCCGTGGCAGTTCATCCCCACCGGGCAAGGTGGACCGCCGGCCCGCTTCGAGCAGGTCAAGGTGGGAGGAGGCATCGGATGAGCACCGGCAACAAGACTGACATGCCCCTCGGCGAAGAACAGGCTCTACAGGCAATCGAGTTCGGCTTGCAAGCGAGTCCCGCCGACGCCACCGAAGTCCTGATCGTGGCAGAAAACACCGATCTGACCCGTTTCGCCAACCTCGCCATTCACCAGAACGTCACCGAAACCCATTACCAGATCTACTTCCGCACCGTCTGGAATGGCCGGCTTGTCATCGTCAAGGGCAACGATCTCTCGCAAGATGCAGTGAAGCGGGCGTTGCTCCGCAGCGAGGAGTTAGCCGCCACCGTTTCCCCCAGCGCCGTACTGCCGGACTTCGCCTACCCGGTGAATTCCGCTGCAAATGACGAACGCCGCGGCGTGGTCACCTTCAACCCGGCTACGGCGAACTGCGGAGCAGAAGAGCGAGCCCGTATCGTCGATCGAGTCTGCAATCTCTTCCGCACCTGTGGCCTGAACGGCGCCGGCAACGTCCGCGTACGCCGGCTGGAAATGGCGGTGGGCAACTCGGCTGGACTGCGCCGCTATGCTCCCTTCTCGATCATCGCGCTGGTGGCCGTGGCGCTGGACGCCGCAAATAACGCCTCGGGCTACAATACGTGGATAGGCCGCGACATTGAAGCGCTGGATGCCGAAGATCAGGCCAGGCAGGCTGCCGTCAAGTGTCTGATGGGCCGCCGCCCCAAGCTGATTGAAGCCCGACCCATGACCGCCATTCTTGAGCCGCCCGCGGTCGCGCAGCTTTTCTTCCACTTGAATTTCAGGAGCCTCGGCGTCTGGGGCGCGCAATCTGCCGGCAATCGCGACAATATCGTCTTTGACAATCTGGGAAAGCAGATCACCGCAGACGCAATTACCGTCTACGATGAGATGATGACCGACGGCCTGCCGCCAATGCCTTTCGACTACGAAGGCGTCGACAAGCAGCGCCTCGACCTGATCGTCAATGGTGTCGCAAAAGGCATCGCCCACGACCTCACCACCGCAGCCAGCTTCGGCCGCGCCCCCACAGGCCACGCGCAGATGCCCGCAAACGAGTTCGGTCCTTCACCGCAGCACCTCGTGATCGAGGGCGGCGAAAACTCCGTCTCCGATCTGATCGAGTCCACCGAATATGGCGTGTTGGTGAGCCGTTTCCACGGTTTCGTCTCGCCTCTGTCGGGCAAGGAGGGACACATGGCCGGCACCACTCGCGACGGCCTCTTCTTGGTCGAGAACGGCCGCATTTCCGCCCCCATTCGTAATTTCCGCTGGATGGACCGCATGTTCTCGGCCTTCGCAACGGTCGAGGGTATATCCAAAGATCGAAAAGTTCAGTTTACCGACGAGTTGTGGTTTCCGACCTGTGTCGTCGCCCCCACGATCAAACTTGGCCGCTTCAATTTCATCGATGTCCAACGCTGGACTGAGGAACGCAGCCTTTGAGCAACTTCTGGTCCTATGTCATTCGACGGGCATGGCAGTCGCTGACCATTCTTCTGGGCGTCTCCATCGTCGTCTTCTTTCTCATGCACCTGAGCGGCGATCCGATTCGTCTGCTCGCACCCATCGATACGACAGCGGAAGAGCTTGAGGCGTTACGCAAGTTGCACGGCCTGGACCGCCCCCTTCCCGTGCAGTATTGGAACTTCCTTTCCGGCGTTCTGCGCGGCGACTTTGGAAAGTCGCTGCGCAGTGGCGAAAACGCCTTGCATCTGGCGCTGGAACGCGTGCCGGCAACCGCAAGACTGGCGCTTACCGCCCTCGCCTTCTCTCTCATCGTCGCACTTCCATTCGGTGTGCTGGCAGCAGTCAAGCGCAACACCTGGATCGATAGGACCGTCATGGGCGCGGCCCTTATCGGTCAGAGCATGCCCGTG
>DAOUHY010000012.1:0-5967 GCA_034428435.1 Caldilineaceae bacterium
CTTCCCTTTCTGCTCGGAGCCGCACCGAGCGCGGCCGACTGGTTGGGAATGATCTTCCTCGGCATCTTTCAGATCGGTCTCCCTTCGATTCTCATCGCCCTCGCTATCAAAGAGTTGACCGCGGTGGGAGCCATCCTTATTCAGACCTTGGAACCGATTCTCAATCCCGTGTGGGTCCTTCTCTTCATCGGCGAGATGCCCACGCCCCTTGCGCTGCTCGGCGGAGCCATCGTGATCGGAGCAGTAACCTTCCGCTCAGTCCTGGCCAATCGGTTGCGGCGCGTGGCGGCCGCCTCCCAGTCCACAGCATGACAACGCAAGAACGACCACAGTGACCCGCTCGATATCATCCCCCAAGGGCCGCACTGCCTTGGTGGCCGCGCGCCTGACAGCGATCCATCAGCGCATCTGGACTACCTCCCTGCCCGAACTGTTCGTCCTCCTCCTGGCAGCTCTGCCCCGTCTCTGGCGCCTGGAATATCACAGCATCTGGTTCGACGAAGCCATCTCCCTCAACTGGGCAAGGCTCGGTCCCGCTCACATCTTATCGGGCACCCTCCAACTGCTCAGAGACAAGCACCCGCCCGCCTACTATCTCGCCCTCCACTACTGGCAAACGCTCCTCGGCTGGTTTGGCGCCGGCCAAAGCGACGCTGCCTTGCGCATCTTCGGCGTCCTCATCGGTATTCTCATGGTCTGGGGGGTCCTGCGTCTTGTAACCCAGCTCAGCGGTCGCCCCAGCGGCCTGCTCGCCGCCGCCTTCACCGCGCTCGCGCCTGTGCTCGTCTGGTACAGCCAGGAGCTGCGCATGTTCCAGCCCGGCGCCACCGCCATCGTCTGGGCCGCCTTTTTCCTCGTCGCCGCCCGCCAACACATGCCGCCGCATGGCAAGTCACCTGGCAGAGGCGCCGCCCCAGCCCGCCTTCTCTGCTGGTTCGGTCTCGCAGCAACCCTGCTACTCGCACTCTACAGTTATCTCTACGCCGCCTTCTTCCTTCCCGGTCTCGGTCTTAGCGTCTTTCTCCTCGCCCGCCGCAACGGATCCTTCAACAGGCGCTACGTACTCGAGGCCGTAGCCGCCTTCGCGGTCGTAGCCCTGCTATTCCTCCCCTTGGCCCGCAGTGCCTGGACAGTCAACAGCGCATCCAGCGCATCCGGCGCCCCCTTCGCCGGCTTCCTGCCCAACCTCTGGCGCCAGCTGCGCATCTTCACCGTATGGCATACCGGCTGGCCCGACGCGGCCCGCACCGCAGCCGTCCTCTTCTTCGCCCTCCTCGCCCTTGCTGGTCTCCTCCTCCCCGCCGGCAACCGTCGCGACGCACGTCCAATCCTCTCGCTCTGGGTCGGCACCCCGCTCCTGATCGGCAGCGCCCTGCTCGCCACCAACGCCGCCATCTTCCGCGAAGATCGTTACTTCCTCTTCCTCGCTCCCTTCGTCCTCTGGGCCGCCGCCCGCGGCGTAAGCGCAATCGCACGCTGGCAGTCTTCTGCCGGTGCTTTCAGCGGCCTTGCCGCCCTCGCCCTCCTCGCCGCATCGCTGCCCGTCCTCTGGACGCCCCCGCTCTTCCGCGAAAACTGGCGCGCCGCCGCCGACTATATCAGCGCCTACCAGGAGCACAGCCCGCACGCCGCTGCCGCCGCACTCGTCCACCCTTATTTCCTCCTCCCCGCCCTCGACTGGTACCTGCGTCAGCAACCCGCCGCAACAGAGATGCCCGTCTACGGCAACTTCAACGCCCCGCTGACCCCCGAACAGGCCGATACCCTCATCGCCTCCCATCTCCAGGATCTGACAGCGCCCAATGGTGCCGACACACTCTGGCTCGTGCAAAGCCACCTCGCCGGCGTCGACGATCACCGACTGGTCCAATCCTGGCTGGATGGGAAATTCCCTCTCGTCACCGAGCAGTACCCGGCAGGCGTGGAAATGCGAGGCTATGCTGTCCGCTACAGATACCAGGCCCTGCCCGCGCTGTCCGAGACCGCCGGCCATCCGCAGGCTCAGCTATTCCCCGGCCTCGAACTCACCGCCTGCGAAATCACCACGCCTGTCGTCGCAGCGCGCGACATTATCTACCACCCGCCCAGTGGCTGGGTCCATCTGCGGCTGTGGATGAGAAAATTCGAAGAAGTAAGCGAAGCGCCCCCGCTCTTCGCCCTGGTCCAGGCCGGCGATGGGCAAATTTGGGGTCGGTCCCTGGAACGCGCCGGCGACGTGCTCTCCGTCTACCCGCCCACAATGTGGCAGCCAGACGAATTCGTCCGCGTCGAACTCGACGTAAACCTCAACCCCCTGGCCCAACCCGGCGCCTACAATGTCAAAATCGAAGCCGAAGGCCAACCCGGCGTCCCCTGCGGCACCGTCCAACTCGAATGAAACGCAAAACCCACTCAGACATCCCAAGAACCGCCGCTCAGCCAATCTCTGACCACTGACCACTATCCACTGACCACTGCAGTCGGGCGGTCGGGCCTATTCGGCCCTCCCTTGTGCGGGGGCTCCGCCCCCGCAACGCCCCCCCTAAACTCCCCGCCGCCGCCAGTGTGTGGCAATTTGACCTTGACGACCCGCAGCGACCGAACTTCCCCCCCCCCCGCGTCGTGGCTCGTTCCGAGGCGTGAGCCGGCGCAGGCACGACAAGTCCAAATCGGCCCCAACCTACTCGCCCATGACCATCAAGAGCCCGGCACAGAACTCCTGGCAGCACATTCCGCCCAGGAAGACCGCACACAGTAAGCACTCACAACATGGCTTAGCAGTTCACTAGGGATCGTTGACGTTTGGCTGAACAGCGTTCTTCGGCAGCATAGTGCGGCTGACCCGCGCATTCACGCAAGGAAAATCCCGGTAGTCTAAGGTGCTTTTCGCGCCTCTTCGCGTGCCTTCGCGGATCGATTGGTCCTGCTTTTCACAACATTCAAGCCCGAAACATCCCTGACAAGCCTGTACACTTTACGTTTCTGTTGTATTCTGATAGGCCTCCCCAAAATGCCAACGGAGCCTGACCACTAACCACTGACTACTGCAGTTCCCCGTCCAGCCCAAGCGCCCCCACCGGCGCCCGCTGAAAGAACCGCCTGTAAGCCCGCACCTCCGCCAGCAGTTCCTTCAACTCCGCCTGCAGGAGCCTTCGCTCACTGCCGTCCCCTTCTCTCCCGTCCCCCGGCATCACCAGTGCGACATCGCCCTCTTCCCACCCCTCCAACCGCAGCAGGCCCTTCTGTTCCAGCCAAAGCAGACTGCAACGAACGATCTCTTCCGTTAGACCGATGCGGGCCGCCAGCCTGTCAATGGGAAGCTTGCCGTCCTGTACTGCCCTGTCCTGACCCTCATCCGCGCCGGGCCGCATCGACCACTTTGCCATCCCCGCCACCTGCTTAAGCACCGCATCAGGCTGTGCTTCCGCCGTGTCGCGGCCAATCAAGTACAGTTCAGATGGCGCTACCCTTTCCACCAGCCAGTGCAACAGCTCCGGCGACGGCGGACTGCTCCACAGCACCAGCGGGCGACCCGTCTCAGCCCGAGTCGACGCCAACCGCGAGCGCAAGGGAATATCTCCCAAACGCGTACCCTCCGCATACCATACCGCGCTGTCAAAGGACGGCAGATCATCCGCGGATACAAGCTCGCGTCGCAAGTCATGAAGGACACACTCTCCCTCCACCCCTTCGACGGCGCGGGTCGCCTCTGCTTCTTCCGCCGCCCGCACCGCCTCCAGCGTCAGCTGAGCCGTCCGTTCACCGCGATACTCGTTAACGCCCAGCGTATAGGCAATATCAACCGCACCGCCCGGCAGCTCCACATCCGCGCTGCGCCACCAGACCGCCGTCTGTCTCCTCTCCTCCTTATCCTGCAGCAGCAAACGCCGGTGCGCGCCGTCCCGTCCGATCCGGCGGTCCTGAACCACCTTCAGGCACTGGCTTACAAATTTGGGCAGCGGGTTGCCGTTGCCAAAGGGCGCCAGCCTCTCAATCTCCTCTGCCAGCGTAAGGCTCACCTCGGAGAATGGCAGCTCCGCGTCAATTTGCAAGCCTTCCGGCCCCGCATCAATCCTGTTCTGGTCGACCTGCCGGCTCAACTCGCGGCGGAAGCGGTCAATGTTAGCCACCTCCAGCGTCACCCCGGCCGCGCCCGGGTGCCCGCCGTGATGCATCAGCAGCCCCGCACACCCCGCGATCGCCCCGCCGATATCCACCCCCGCCGTGCTGCGTGCACTGCCCCGCGCCGGCTCCCCAGGCGCACTGCACAGCAGTACCGTCGGCTTGTGGTATGCCTCAACCAGCCGCGCCGCAACGATGCCGATGATCCCCGCATGCCAGTTGGGATTCGTCAGAACAATCGCATTGAAATCCAGCAGAACCGGCTCACGTTCCAGCATGTCGAACGCCGTCTGCGTAATCTGGCTCGTCAGCAGCCGCCTCTCATTGTTCAGCCGCTCCATCTGCGCCGCCAGCTGCCCCGCGCGGATCGCGTCATCCGTCGTCAGCAGCTCCACCGCCACCGTCGCATCATCCAACCGCCCCAGCGCGTTCATGCGCGGCCCAATCTGAAAACCGATCGCCTGCGCGTCAACGCTGTCCGGCGACAACCGGGCGCTCTCCATCAGCGCCTTAAGCCCAATCCGTTCCGTCCGCCGCAGTCTCTCCAATCCGATCTGAAGCAGGTAGCGCGTGTCATGCATCTGCTCCGCAACGTCTGCAACAATACCCAGCGCCACCAGGTCCAGGAACTGGGCCGCACCTTCAGGGTCGCCCGCCAGTTCATAGAGCCGCTGCACCAGCTTATAGGCCACGCCCACGCCCGGCAGCGTGCGCAACGGGTCATCCACATGCAAAAACTTGGGGTTGACGATCGCGTCCGCCCGCCGCACACTCTGCTCGCCGGCCACGTCCGCCACTTCACCGCAAGGCGGTGCCTCCCCCGGCTCGGCGTCAGCGAATTCAGCCGGCAAATCATGGTGGTCCGTGACCACCACCGTCAGCCCGGCCTCCTTCGCCATGCCGATCCCCTCACTATCCCCGATACCCGTGTCGCACGTCAGCAAAACGTCCGGCTCAAAGCTCTTATCCTCCAGCAGCGCCTTCAATTTCTCGGGCTTGATGCCGTGCCCTTCACTGAAGCGGTTCGGCACATGAAAGCGCACCCGCTCCGCCCCCGCCAGCTCCTGCAGCGCCGCCACCAGCAACGTCGTGCTCGTCTGCCCGTCAACGTCGAAATCCCCCCAGACCAGAAAGTTCTTGCCCTGACGGACCGCATCCATCAGAATTTCCGCCGCCCGGTCCAGGCCGACCAGCGCGCTCGGCCGCGCCGGCACATACGCCGCACTGTCCAGAAAAGGCAGCGCCTTCACCGCCGTGGTCATCCCCCGCTGCGCCAGCAACCGCGCTACCAGAGGATGCCCACCCACAGCAGCCTGCAGCGCCGCCGAAGGCTCAACTTGTGGTCTCAGAATCCAGGGTTGGGAGGGCATAGTAAGCAATGTGGGCAGCGATCTTCGACGACCAGGGTCAGAGGTGCCACCCGTTTTTCTGAATTGCGTTGCTGACCTCTTCTTCCAGAGCCGCAAACGCACTCAGTTGTCTCAACGGCGCATAATCACCTATGAATTCGGTGACGCGTTCCGCATGTTTGGTTACCCGGAAGCTTCTTAGCCGTCGTCTGTTGAGGTCACTGGCTTGAATGAGTAGCTGGCTCAGGACACCCTTTGGATCGGGTAGACTTTCCAGCCGATTTACTGCAGGCAGGTCTAGCTGACCTGTAAAACGCCTGTTTCCTGCTGCTGCCTTGATAGCGTCTTTATCTATCAAGAGCCAGGCCTCTTGCATCCGGACAGGAATTACGCAGACGAAAGCGGGCGACAGGCCATCTGGTATAGCAGTAATCGCCTCATGTATCTCTCGAATACGTTTTTCTCGTGGTTCCCTGTCTGCATCTCGGTGAACAAACAGGAGATCACAGGGGTAAAA
>DAOUHY010000013.1:0-2305 GCA_034428435.1 Caldilineaceae bacterium
TTCAACGATTTGCAGAAGAACAGGGGATTGCACCGGGAATCGTCGTCGGCAGATTACAGCATGAAGGACACCTGCACTGGAATCACTTGAACGGGCTGAAAGTTAGGTTGGAATGGGCAGACGATTGAAATTAAGGGGAGGCCAAACTTTCCGATTGAGTGTCCTATCAACTTGTGCACATCTATATGGTGAGTCCCAATGTTTGGGAATTATATCCAATGTTACCCACGCTGATTGAAGACTTTGAAGTGCCTTGGCTTTATGGGGCTCACTTCAGGGGCAAAAGGCTGCGTAGGGGTCGTAGAAGCTTGTTTTGGAGGTCTATTGAGTTTGGATTTTTGTGATGTGAGGTAAGCCGTAAATGTGGGGCTTGGCGGACTAATCAGACCCAGAAGATGAAACAGCCCGGTTTGCAGAAGATTACGGTTTACTCCTCGTCACAGAACGGCAATACGAGTGTCTCCAAATCGCCTACTTCTACATTTCGCAATACTTCGGGTATGCACCCTTTTAACTGGTTTACCGAGAGATACAACTCGCTAAGATTGGTGAGCTTGCCCAACTCTGGCGGAATCGCCCCACTCAACTCATTGTCCCAGAGATCCAGTATGGTCAGGTTGATCAGCTTGCCCAACTCGGACGGAATTGAACCACTCAACTGGTTACTGGAAAGATACAATACTTTCAGTTGAATGAGTTCGCCCAACTCCTGCGGAACTGTCCCTGTTAACCCATTATCGGAGAGACCTAACCACTCCAACCTGGTGAGCATGCCCAATTCCGGCGGAATCGCCCCTGTCAACCCGTTATCGGAGAGACCCAACCACTCCAACCTGGTGAGCATGCCTAATTCTGGCGGAACTGTCCCTATCAGCCCGTTACTGGCAAGTTCCAGCCATTCCAACTCAGTGAGCATGCCCAATTCCGGCGGAATCGCCCCAAACAGCCTGTTATTGGCGAGACCCAACCATTCCAACTCAGTGAGCTTGCTTAACTCAGGTGGAACTGTCCCCCGCAACCAATTGTCTGAAAGCTCCAGCCATTTCAGTTCAGCAAGTCCACCCAACTCTGGCGGAATTGTTCCGCGCAATAGGTTATTTCGGAAGTCCAGCGTTTCCAGATTTATGAGGTTGCCTAACTCTGGCGGAATCGACCCACTCAGTCGGTTGTTATAGAGGTTCAGCGATTTCAGGTTGATGAGGTTGCCTAACTCTGACGGAATCGACCCACTCAAGCCGTTCTCAGAAAGATCCAGCTCGATGGCTCGATCATCACTGGTCGCAACAACACCGTGCCACCTGTCGACCGGCGCCTCGGTCATCCAGTTGTCGTTTCTCACCCAGTTGTCGCCGTTGGTGGCATGATAGAGTGCGACCAACACATCACGGTCTGTGGGAGGTTCCGTCTGTGCCACTCCATCCTTGGTGGAGTCCGTCTGAAGCGCTCGGTCAGTAGAGGAGTCTGCTGATGTCGTCTGGGCCGAAGTGGGGTCTGTCGGTATCGGCACACACGCCGCGACCAATGCGAGCAATACCCACGAAATCGTGACGGCTACAGCCCTTCTTGCAAGAAAGGAATAGCGACAATCGTCTACTGTATTTCGTCGCAGCATGTGACCTCTCTCTCAGATTAGTAGGCTTGCTTAGCCTAGTCGATTGCCGAACGGCAGAAGGGCCTGGTCTATCCCTGAAACTGAATGCGACCGACACTGTTTTACCCAGTCATAAAATGGAATTGCGGGGTCTTGTTTGGTTTGGTATGACATTTGCGGTGGTGTTTGTGTCGCCGGAACAATGGGAGGCGGCACTGGCTGGCCTTCAGGCTTGGGGCCGTCGAACCAGTCCAGCGGACCATATCAGCTACTGACGATGAGAAGAATTCGGTGTCAATCCAGCAGCTCTGGTTGGAAATCTCCGGATCCTCAACGACTCTTTCAGAATAGTCCATCCCTGAGTATGTAAGCGCCAAAGATAACAAGCCCAGCAATTAGCCCTCCGACCCCGCTTGTCAGAACGGCGGCTGAGGCTATATCTTTGGCGACTTTCGCGACTGGATGGTATTCGGGAGACACCAGATCAACTACTGCTTCTATAGCGGTGTTGATCAGTTCCAGCCCGATGATAAAGAAAATCGAAATAATCACGATAACCCACTCCAGCCTGCTGATGCCCAGAGCAAATCCAATCACGACAATAAATCCTGCAATAATGCTTTCGATTCGAAGACTGCGTTGACTGCTGAAGGCATAGCGCAACCCATCGATAGCAAAGCCCATACTTCGCCAAATACTGTGAGAGGGCATCCT
>DAOUHY010000014.1:0-1589 GCA_034428435.1 Caldilineaceae bacterium
CCCCCGTAGGGTCACCCCTTGTGGGTGCCCTTTCCCGCCACCCCGCGCCGCCAGCACCATCCCCCCAACAACCCCGTAGGGGCACCCCTAGTGCCTGCCCTCCCCCACTTCACCCCAACCCACCCCAAAAGATCGCGGTTGACACGAACAATCTCAATATATATAGTATTCCCTGGAGCCGCAGGGCCGAAGAATGCGTAGGAAATCGGTCTTCCTACATGCCCTCTTCGCCCTCTCCTCCAAGTCCGTCTAGCCAGTGGCCACGTATCAATCAAGAGGAGGCTCGCAGAAATGGCTGATCAAACTGCTCGATCGCAACCGAGAAGGCCCGGCACGCTCAACCGGCGTGACTTCCTGCGCAGCGCAAGCGCAATGGCCGGACTTGGCCTGCTTGCAGCCTGCGCACCGGCCGCCCAGCCCACCGGTGACGCAGCCGCCGAAGCCCCCGCTGAGAGGACGCGAGTCCGCTACCTCTCCTGGTGGTTCGAAGAAGGCAATCGCGGCGATACTTGGAATAACTTTGTCGACGAATTCAACCAATACCAGGCCGAAATCGAAGTCGTAGCCGAAAACATCCCCTTTGACCAGTACACGACCAAAACCATCGTCGGCACACAGTCCGGCCAGCTCGACGGCGACATCATCATGGCCACCCCCGAACTCGCACCCCGCCTCATCCAGTCCGACCTCCTCGTCCCCCTCGACGACGTACTCGTGCGCAACAGCATCACCGATCTCAGTTCCGCCCACGACGCCCTGCGCAAGGACGGCAACCTCTACGGCCTCGACATGGTCACTGTCGCCTTCGGCATCCTCTACAATAAAGACCGCTACGAGGAAGCCAACATCACGCCCGCCACCACACCGCAGGAATGGGTCGACGTCAGCGCTGCCTTAACCGATCGCGAAAACCAGAAGTACGGCTTCTTCGCTACCCACCTGGTCAGCGAACCCTCCGACTTCTGGTTCCAGCTCGAAGTCTGGTGCATGCCCTACGACGGCATCTGGGCCGAAGGCACCACACCCCTGCTGACCTCAGATCCCATCATTCAGGGCCTCAAGCTCTTCAAGCAGATGTACGACGTCGCCATGCCCCAGGGCGCCGACAACCCGACCGGTTACCGGCTCTTCCAGAACGGCGACGTCGCACAGGGTCTCTACGTCTCCGCCGCTGTCGGCGCATTCACCAAGGACGCCCCCGATCTCTATCCAAAGCTGCGCAGCGCGCCCATCCCCTGGGAGACAAACAAGTCGATCGCCCGCATCCACCCCATGATGATCAACAAGGACTCCGAGGTCGTCGAAGAGTCCATGGAGTTTGTCACCTATATGTATGCGCCGGACAACTACCGCCGTATGGTCGAAGGCTGCCAGGACGTGATCTTTGCCCAGCCTTCCGCCGCCAGGCAGGAGTACCTGGACACCCTTGAGTGGCTCAAACCAGGCTACTTCGGCGTCGACTACGTAACGCCATTCGATATTGTCGGCGACTTCGTCTACAATTTCAATGAGTTCGGTCAAATCGTCATCACCAACTTTGCCGACGTGCTCATCGCCGGCAAGTCGGTCGAGGAAGCAATGGAGATCGC
>DAOUHY010000015.1:0-4294 GCA_034428435.1 Caldilineaceae bacterium
GCTCGACTTCGCCGCCACCGTGCCGTCGCCCACCAACTTCAATATCGTCGAACCAATCCTCAACCGGAACTACGCCACCATCTGGAATGGCGAACGCTCCGTCGAAGAGGCCCTGCAGGCTGCCCACGACGAGCTGCAGCCCGAAATGGATAAACTCAAGCAGGCATAGTCAGATCAATTCAGGGATTGCAGGTTGCCGGCGGCAGGGCGCCCCGTGCGCCTTGGCCGCCCGGCAACCCGCACCCTTCTGATCCCGCCGCACAGGACATGCCATGACGTCAACAGCACTGTCTGAAGAGAAAATCAGCAGACAGGCCCAACCCCAGAAACTGACCACACTGGCGCGGCGCGAGGCATGGGCCGGCTATCTTTTTGCCACCCCCGCCCTGCTCGGCCTCCTCGTCTTCACCGCCTTGCCCATCGTCGCCTCCCTTGTCCTCATCTTTCTGCATTACGACCTCTTGACGCCCCCAAAGTGGGCCGGCGTCGAAAACGTCACCCGCCTCACGACCGATTCCAGAATGTTCAGAATCTACTGGAACTCGTTGCGGCTCACGGTCGGCGCTACTTTGCTCAATAACGTTCTCGGCCTCCTCCTGGCCGTAGGCCTCAACCGCGCCATGCCCTGGGGTTTGCGTTATGTCCTCCGTACCTCTATCTTTTTCCCGGTCATGACCACGACCGCTTCCTTGGCCGTTGTCTGGCGCTTCCTCCTCACCCAGGACCGCGGCGTCGTCAACTTCCTTATCGGCCAGATCGGTCTCGATCCCGTGCCCTGGCTCAGCAGCTCAACCTGGGCACTCGTCTCCGCCATGATCTACGACGTCTGGAAGAGTTGCGGCTACCTGATGGTCATCTACCTGGCCGGCCTCCAGGGCATTCCCACGGTCTACTACGAAGCCGCCCGCATCGACGGCGCCGGATTCTGGCAACAGTTCCGTAACGTAACGCTCCCACTCATCTCGCCCACCGCCTTCTTCGCCATCGTCATCTCTCTCATCGGCGCATTCCAGATCTTCGACAACGTCTGGGTACTCACCGAAGGCGGCCCGGGGGACGCCTCCCGCGTTATCGCCATGTATATCTACGAAAAGGCTTTCCGCGGCTTCGAGATGGGCTACGCCTCCGCCGTTTCCTTCACCCTGTTTGTCATTCTGATCACGCTCACACTGCTGCAATTCCTCGGCGCACGGCGCTGGGTTCACTATGAATAACGGCTGCCCGCTTCGACGCGGCCCCATCTGACGACTTCCAGGACAAGGCCAGGCTGATGGCAACGACAACAGGGACCGCGACCGAGCCGGTTACAATTCGCACAAGATACAGAAAGTCCGTCTGGCTCCAGCTCGGCGAGGCCCTCCTGTGGGTGCTCCTGATCGGTATCGCCATTATTGAGATCGCACCCATCAGTTGGATGTTCTCGACCTCGCTGCGGGACCCAAA
Source organism: Caldilineaceae bacterium (assembly GCA_034428435.1). Classification (GTDB taxonomy): domain Bacteria; phylum Chloroflexota; class Anaerolineae; order Caldilineales; family Caldilineaceae; genus Bin5. The sequence continues at coordinate 1,444 of DAOUHY010000015.1, forward strand.
AAACTCCTTCGACCTGCCACCCGACTTCTGGCCCACAGCCCTGCACTGGCAGAACTATGTCGCCGTCATCAACTCCCCCGACATCGAGTTCATGCTGTTCTTCTGGAACAGCCTCAAAATCGCCCTCATCGTCACCGCCGCCCAGCTCCTCACCTGCTCGATGGCGGGCTACGCCTTCGGCCGCCTGCGTTTCTTCGGACGCGACATCCTCTTCGGCCTGTTCCTCGCCTCCCTGATGGTCCCGGGAACCGTTATCCTCATCCCGTCCTTCATCATCATCCGCTCCCTCGATCTCATGAACACCCATTGGGCGCTCATCCTCCCCAGCATCACCAGCGCTTTCGGCGTCTTCCTCCTCCGCCAGCACTTCAAATCCCTGCCCGAAGAGCTCCTTGACGCCGCCAAGATCGACGGCGCCGGCTACTTCCGCATCTATTGGCAAATCCTGCTCCCCTTGACCGGCCCCGCTCTCTCGGCCCTCGGCATCTTTACCTTTCTCGCCTCCTGGAATAACTTCGTAGGTCCCCTGCTCTTCCTGCGCGACTGGGACAAATTCACATTTCCCATCGCCATCGCCACCATCCGCGGCTACATGGGCTCCGGCAACCAATCGGAAGTCCTCGCCGGCATCATGATCTCCATCTTCCCGCTCCTCGTCACCTTCCTGTTGGCCCAGCGATGGATCGTCCAGGGCGCGGCCATCACCGGTATGAAGGGATGACGACGCAGCCGGGCATCACCTCAGGCACATACGTCGTTCAGGTCGGACAGACCCTCTGGGAAAACCTGCCCCAGTTCCTTTGGGGAGCCCTGCTCTTCACTCTCGTGTGCATTCCTGCCTCCTTCCTCTTCACGCTGGGACTGTTCATTCCCACTCTTCTCGTGGCCTCCATCACCATCGGGCCTGCCTGGACCGCACTGCTGGCCTTCGAAATGCGCCTACTTCAAGGAAGAGTGCCCCGGCAATTCTCACTCTTTGACGACTTTCGCCAGTCCTGGCGTCGCAGCACGCTGTTGAGCCTCCTGACCATCTTTCCACTGCTCGCTCTCATCACAACACTGCCAGCCCTTCAGTCGCCCCCAATTGCCACCATTGTCTGGATCGGCTTGGGAGCCGACCTCTTGGGATGCGCCGTCATGGCAACGCTCTCCTTCTACGCCTTCCCCAGTCTGGTCCAGCATCCGGATCGTGGAGTCCGCGCCGCCATACGCGACGCACTGATCCTCGCCAGCCGCCATCCCGCCAACAGCCTCGGCCTGCTCGCCATAGGCATCCTCCTCAGCTTCTGCATTGCCTACGTCAGCCTGGCCCTGCTCCTCTTCCTGCCCACCGTCTACGCCCTCTTCATCGCCGCCAACCACCTCCTCGTCCTCCAAAAAGAGGCCCCACCATAAATCAGTCCCCCAACCCGCACCTCACCGACCACTAACCACTGACCACTGACCACTGACCACTGCAGTCCGGAGATTCACATGGAGCACTTCGTCTACCGCAACGAAAAAACCAACCAGATCAGCTTCCCCCTCGGTGGCATCGGCACCGGCTGCATCGGCCTCGCCGGCAACGGACGCCTCATCGACTGGGAAATCTTCAACCGCCCCAACAAGGGCAGCGTCAACGGCTTCTCCCACTTCGCCATCCGCGCCGAAAACGACGGCGAAATAACCGACGCCCGCATCCTCCACGGCGACCTGCACTCGCCCTACCAGGGAGAACTCGTCGCGCCCACCTTCAGCACATTCGGCTGGGGCCCCCGCCGCGAATACCTGACCGGCCTCCCCCACTTCCAAAGCGTCGACTTCCGCGGCCAGTTCCCCATCGCCGAGCTCTCATATAAAGACGACACATTTCCCGGCCAGCTCCAGCTGACCGCCTTCAATCCCTTCATCCCCACCAACGAGGACGACTCCGGCATCCCTGCCGCCTTCTTCGAATTCAGCGTAACCAATACCACCGCCGCCGATAACACATACACCATCGCCGGCGTGCTCACCAACCCCCTCCCCGCCACCAACCTCAACACGGTTGAAGCCAACCCGTGGGGCCACACCCTCCGCCTCTCCACCGACGGCCTCCAGCCCGACGATCCCGCCTACGGCAACCTGACCCTCGCCACCGACGCCGGGCTCGCAGACGATGTCGACGTCAGCTGGCAGCAGAACTGGTTCCGCGGCGCCTGGTTCGACAACCTCGAAGTATACTGGAAAGACCTCAATACACCCGGGCCCTTCCAGAACCGTGCGTACGATACCAGCGAACAAAGGGCCGGCGGCGCCCGCTTCACCGAACAGGACACAGGCCTGCTCGCCGTCCACCTGCCCGTCGCCGCCGGCGAAACCCGCCGCGTCCGCTTCCTCATCAGCTGGAGCTTCCCCAACTGCGAGAACTACTGGAAAGAAGAGCAGGCAGACGCGCCAAACTGGAAAAACTACTACGCCACCTGCTGGTCCGACTCACAGGCCAGCGCCCAATACGCCATCGAACACTGGCCTCGCCTCTACGACGAGACCAAACGCTTCCAGAATGCCCTCTTCGCCTCAACCATCCCCGCCGCTGCCCTCGACGCCGTCTCGGCCAACATCTCCATTCTCAAGTCGCCCACAGTCCTCCGCCTCGAAGACGGCACCTTCTACGGCTGGGAAGGCTTACACCCCGACGAGGGCTGCTGCGAAGGCAGCTGCACGCACGTCTGGAACTACCAGCAGGCGCTTCCCTTCCTCTTCCCCGCCCTCGAGCGCACCATGCGCACCGCCGACTACCGCTACAACCTCCTCGAAAACGGTGCCATGCCCTTCCGAATCCAGCTCCCCCTCGGCTCCGACCCCTCGGCCTTCCGCCCCTGCTGCGACG
>DAOUHY010000016.1:0-3720 GCA_034428435.1 Caldilineaceae bacterium
ATGGCCCGTGTGCGGTCTCGCGATGCCAGTTCCAGCACGCCCCATCCTCGGGGCTCGAATCCCTTGACTACCGGCGTATGATGATAAATTCGGCTGGTCGCATGGATCGGGCGCACGAACTCCTTGTAAATCCGCACGGCATTGCGGATGCGCGCCTGCTGGACCGCGTTTGGCGGGGCGTCCTTGAGATGGAACCAGTTCAGCGATGGATGTACGAACAACTGCAGCCGGAACTGGAAATCCAGCTCAGCCGTTCGCTGCCCGGATTGGCCCATGCCTGCCAGCCGGTCGACCCGCTCCGGCGGCAGCGCCATCGACATCCCATTCGTAATCGAAAAGGCGCGCGGCGCAATCTGCCAGTCGGTTACCCAGGTATGGTCAAAGTAGCGGACCATGCCCACATCGGTCCGTGCGCCGCCGCTGGCACAGTTCTGAAAGATTACGTCCTTGTGGCGCGCAGAAAGCCGCGCATAAATGCCGTAGACCGCCTCGTAATAACGCCAATAGGCGTTCTCAATAAATCCTGACTGTTCACTGTATCCACCTGGGCCGATATGGCCGACGTTGTAATCCAGACGGAAGAGGTCCAACTCGTGCTCCACGATCAGCCGGTCAATCTCGCTCTCCATCCAATCGGCCACGTCAGGCCTCGTGAGATCGATCATGCCGCCCAGCCCGCCCTCGTCACCATAAGGCCGGGCCAGCCACTCAGGATGTTCCCTGGCAATTCTGCTCTCCGGCCCGACCCGCTCCCCGTCCATCCACAGGCCGAACTTCATACCCTTGCCGTGCACATAGTCCCGAAACGGCTTTAGGCCTCCCGGAAAACGTTCAAGACTCACCTGCCAGTCGCCCACCGTCGCATGCCAGCTGCCATGGGGCGGCGTGTACCAGCTCGCATCGATCAGAAAGACCTCCGCACCTGCATCAGCACAGGCGTCAATCTCGGAAAAAATCAACTCCGGCGTAAGCTCCTGTTCCGGTCCGATGCCGCTTACGACCAGCCCCGCATGTTCGGGATTCTGCGGTGGGATGACGCTTGTCCGCAAGTGGTCGTGCAATGCCTGAATGCTGTCGTCAAAATCTCCGATGACAACGCCCAGATGCATCTCCGGCGTGGTAACCATCTCGCCGGGCGCGATGACTCGCAACGGCGCCGGTCCGTCCGGGCCCGCCCGAAACCAGAGCCGCGACCTCTCCCGGCTATCCCCGTCGTCCACGTCAAACTCGAAGGCATACCCTCCCGACCATGCCAGCGTCCCCACGAACTGCTCACCGCCATGGTGATTGCGCACAACAAAGAAAGGATGTCTGTGGCGGCCCCGCCGGTAACGGCCGTCAATCCTGTAGCCGGCCCGCGGCAGCGCCCGCCAGCCGAAGTCGCCCTCATTGCCCCAGTGTGTGTCAATAAAGTAACCCACCGAGTATGGCGACGCCTCGTCATCGATGTCATACCCACACGTCTGCAGTACACCGCTCCAAGGGAAAGCCGCCGAAAGCGCAGCCGGTTGCTCTGCGCAGTTCTCGATCTCCAGCCAGCGCGTCAGGATCGGCGTGCCGTCCAGAAGCGTGAGAATACGCACGACCACCGGACGAACCGTGTGCCGCAGTTCCAGTACCGCCTTCAACCCATTCTCTTCTTCGGTCTGCGAAAAGTCGCCCCATTCCCAGTGCGATCGCAGAAGCTGCCCATCCATTTCCACCCAGAACGCCTGCGGAGCTGGATGCGAAGCCGCGTCGAATCGTTCCGGTTCGGGATTCGTGTACCCCGAACCGTTCCAACCCCGCCCCACCAACTGCCCGTGGCTCAATGATTCCTGGTAGGCGGCCAGTCCAGACCGGTATGAAATCGTGGGATCCGGGTCGTTGGAAAGAAAGATATCAGCGAAAGTCTCTATCATAGCCCGACCTGAATTCGAGGAGCGTTACGATTGTAAAGTTCGGGGTGAGAAGCGAAAAGCAAGAGCCGGGGGCACTACGCCCCCAACTCTTACTCCTCACTCCTATTCACTCTCTCCTCGAATCTAAGGTTCCATTCCCAACTCGCGGACGTCACTGACCCATTCCTCGTACTGTGCTTCGCACCGAGACTGGATCATCGCTACCGCTTCCTCGCTGCCAATATTGCCCTGCCGCACTTCCGAGCACCCTTCGCCTATGGCCGCGCCTATCTCACCGATTGAGCCGAAGCCCACACCCTCGAAAGTGGTTTGCGGCAACAGATGCTCCTGCAAAACCTTCGTCAGCTTTACCAGCGGCCCATCCGGATCGTTATCCACGAAGTGGTCATAGCTGCCGACCAGCCCCTTCCAGGCCGTGTTCGGCTGTCCGCCATAGATCATGGCGTACGAGGTCTGCCCTTCATCCGTCACCAGCATTCGCAGGAATTCGACCGCCATGTCAGGATTCTTCGCCTGCTTCAGCGAGATGAATCCCCATCCGCCTTCACCACAGAACATCGGCGCCTCACCCTCATGGATCATCGGTGCGCCTGCCATCCGGTAGGTATAGCCCAGGTCCCAGGCAATCGGCATTGAAGGCGTGCCGTTGCCGCGCGCCAGCGCCACCTTGCCGGCCAGTGCCGCATCCACGTGGTTCTGGTCCAACTGCGTCTCAATGCCCAATTCTACTGGTCCCTCAACAAACAGCCTCATCGCCTCCATACCCTCTTCGGTATTGATGTTGAACTGCTTGTTCTCCAGATCCCACCAGTCCATGCCCTTGGGGTTCAGCAGCGTGCGCAGGATGCCGAGATAGCTCATGTCATCCCAGCCCTGGCTGCTAAGGCCCCACTTGGTCACTTTGCCGTCCTCTTCGACCTGTAAGGCCTTCCCCAGCTCCCACATGCTTTCGTAGCTCTCGAAGTAGACCTCACCGTTCAACGGCGGATACTGGTCATCCAGCCCCAGCGCAATCACATCCTCGCTCGGCACATTGACCATGTTGCCCACGCCGTTACACTCGGTCGGCACGCCCCAAATCTCGCCCTGCCACATGTAAGCGCCAATTGCATCGCCCACAAAGTCCTCGTCAGGATCGACGTCCATGTGGTTGTAGACCTGCTCCGTGCACGGGACCAGTGCCTGGTGCAGGTGCAGGCTCGTCAACTGTTCACCCATGATGCAGGCCACGTCCGGCTGCGTTCCCGCGGCCAGTGCAGCAATCACTTTGGGCGGGATCGGCCAGGCCTGCGGCTGTACTTCAAACGTCCCGCCGCCCTGATCAGCGAACAGGTCGGAAAGACGCTGGTACGCTTCCACGTGTGGGTCATACTGTAAGCCCAACATCACACCTTGCCTTTGCTCTCTGGGCATCGCTGCCATGTCGCCACCTGGCGCGGTCGGCGCAACACATGCCGCCAGAAGGCTGGCCCCCGCTGCCCCCACCGAGACTTTCAGAAAATCTCTTCGGCTGTGCATCTTTCACTCCTTTGTCAAGGGTCAATGACCAGATGAGATAGAAACACTCACAGAGTGATAACATTAGGAGCGGAGAGCAAGAGGTGTTCTCTCTCTTCTCTCCCCTCTGCACTCACTTCTTTATATAAGGAGAGGGGAGAGATTTATATAAGGAGAGGGGAGAGAGCTGCTCTCTCTCCTCTCCACTCTCTCCTCGACCCTACGGTTCCAAGCCCAGTTCGCGCACGTCGCTCACATACTCTTGGTACTGAGCCTCGCAACGAGTCTGGATCAACTCCACAGCTTCCTCGCTGCCGATGTT
>DAOUHY010000017.1:0-4147 GCA_034428435.1 Caldilineaceae bacterium
GCTCGACTTCCACTGCATCCAGGTCGAGTGCGGCCTCAAAAACTACTCGAACGACATCGTCAATGTCCGCAACGCCCTCGGCGAAGAGGTCTGCATCTTCTCCAACTCCCACGCCATCACCGTCATCGAACAGGGCGACGAGGACCTCTGGCGCGAAGACGCTCACCACCAGGCCAAGGCCATCGGCAAACAGAAACGCTTCGGCGTCGGCCACGGCACCCCCACCACCTGGAAAACGTCCCCGGAAAGATACCGCCGCTACATCGACTTCATGCGCACCGAGCTGGCGTCCATAGTCCCGCCGCATTGAGACCTGCCCTGCCCGGATGCCTCTGATCGATTGTGAGCCACTGGCATCCAGCCACGAATCCCGGACCAGTACCATGGCCAGCGCAGGCCGGCATACACTGTGCTCGTCAAGCCCAAAACAGAATAGCGGACTGGCCACAGGGCATGTGCTCCTATGGCGTGGCTACCTCAAGAGGATACCGATCTGTAGGGGCGCCCCTTGTAGGCGCCCTCTCCGCTAGCCCTTTCTGGCCATCTTCGGATACTCTGGGCATACGAAATGAAATGCAATTGCCCCGGCCCTGCCCGTGATCGCTGCGGCAAAACACCATCGCTGATGGCATAATGCAACCATGCCTGTAAGAATAACGATCAGAAATGTCCCTGAGGAAGTTCGCGATGAGTTGGCCAGGTGCGCCGCGCTTCAAGGCCAGTCCATGCAGGCATTCCTGCGAGGAGAATTGGAGCGCATCGCGTCTCGGCCTTCCACGTCCGCATGGCTAAAAAAAGTTCGCGAGCGCAAAGCGCTCACGGAGACACGCGTACAGCCGCACCACATCCTCCGCGCCCGCAACGCCGACCGAAAGTGAAACAGTCGTCGCCCCGTGTCTGTTACAGCGCCGGACAGCCTGCTGCTGACGCTCTACCGCAGTCTCAGTCGCGCGGCTCCCTCCCTTGTCTCAGCCTTGGGGAAAACAACGAAAACCACGCAACTCTTTCGTATAGTTTTTGAAGGGGAAGAAATGGTAGGCGTTCGCTGTGCCGGTTGTGTTGATCTGGGGACAGTAATCGTGGGTGAAACGATTCGCCCAGCATGGCCTTATCGGCGTGATGAGGCCATGCCGGACGAAAGCCCTGGGCCGGGCTGAGGCTACTCTATCCCGCACCCCCTTATCACCTTTTTGACCGAATGGATGAACGGGCCAGCACTGAAGTGGACATCGTAGTGCGAAAATAGGCCCCACCACGCACGCGGGGCACTGATGGGGCTCAATTTTTTCTTCAGGGGGCCAATGGCCCAACGTTTCAGCTCCGAATAGGCAGCTTGGATAGTAACCCCGTTCATGTTCAAGTCTCGTACAATCGGTTCCGTCGAGTGGTCCGAGACATCGGTGATGCTGAAGGGTCTGATATCTTCCCTTCTGGTTTTCACCGTATGTCGAACATGAAATATATCAAGCAACCTGAAAACCGAGGCTGTACTCAAGTAAGCTTCACAAGATTTCTGGCCATCAGAGCCGAAGTGTTCTTCGCCGGGTGCAAAATGCGTTGCAACGATGCTGGCAGGCATTGCCTCTACTGAGTCTCGGACGGTCGCCAGTGCCGCAAGTTGGCGGTGGGCCTCTACTAAGGCGGCAGGCAAAGGACCTATGTAATCGTCGTTGAACTCGATGCCCGGGTACTGCGCAGCCAGTTCGATCAATCGTGCTCGCGTCGGACCCTCATCGCCAGGCGGCTGTTCAGCCAGGACCGCGACTGGCGCGATGGAACCCAAGAGCAATCCGAACGTCAGGATAACAGCCAAGAAACTGCGTCTGATGGTTCGTCTCCTTTCATTGACTAGCATGGACGAGAGATAGTGCAATCTTCAAACACCACTTTACTCCCTTCCAACGTCCGTGTCTCGCCAATACCGTCCAATTCAGGTAGGTCCTGTTTCCGATTTGGGTACACTGCTTAGTATCCCCATGCTCAGCACGAGGCATAGCTCACTGCTGCAGGCCAGCGACCAGTGTCGTACACCCCGCGCAGTCTCTAACCACTAACCACTGACCACTGCCCCCTGACCTCCATGAAAATCACCCGCCTCGAAACCATCCGCCTCGACCGCCACCCCGACTCGCTCTGGCTGCGCATCCACACCGACGACGGCCCCGTCGGCCTCGGCGAGACCTCCTACGCGCCCCGCGCCGTCAGCGCCCTCATCCACGACCAGCTTTCCCCCCTCCTCCTCGAACAAGACCCCCTCGACATCGAGCGCCACTGGCATACCATGTTCGCCGCCGTCAACGCCTACGGCTTCGGCGGCGCCGAAACCCGCGCCATCAGCGCCGTCGACATCGCCCTCTGGGACATCGCCGGCCAGCACACCGGCCAGCCCATCTACAACCTCCTCGGCGGCCGCAGCCGCGACCGCATCCCCATCTACAACACCTGCCTCAGCCACGGCCCCAATCAGGACGCCCGCACCTGGATGGAAGGCCGCGCCGGCCAGCTCGCCGCAGATCTGCTCCGGCACGGCATTAGCGCCATGAAGATCTGGCCCTTCGACCTCCCTCCCGGCCCCGCCCGCGCGAAAACAGGCGCGCCCGGACCGGTGCGCCACTACCTCGATAAGGATACGCTAAGACGGGGTGTCGCCTGCGTCGAAGAAATCCGCGCCGCAGGCGGCGACAAAATGCAGATCGCGATCGAAGGCAACGCCCGCTGGAACCTGCCCGCGGCCATCGAAATCGCCCGCGCTCTGGAGCCCTACAACATCATGTGGCTGGAGGAAATGATCCCGCCCGACAACGTCGAATCCTACGCCATCCTCAAAGCCGAAAGCCGCATCCCTCTCTGCGTCAGCGAGCGCCTCTTCACCCGCTTCGGCTTCCGTCGCGTCGTCGAAGCCAGCGCCGCCGATATCATCATGCCCGACATCTCCTGGACCGGCGGCATTACCGAAACCCGCAAAATCTGCGCCCAGGCCGACACCTACTACCTCCCCGTCACCGGCCACGACGCCACCGGACCCGTCGCCCTCTGGGCTGCCGCCCACCTCATGCTCCACATACCCAACGCCATGAACCTCGAAACCGTCCGCGCCTACTACAACGGCTGGTACAACGACGTCGTCACCGAGCGCATCCCCATCAAAGCCGGTATGCTCTCCCTACCCGCAAAGCCCGGCCTCGGCGTCGCCCTGCGCGAGGAGGTGCTGAACTATCCAGACGCCCGGATCGAGCTATCTGACCTATATGCTACGTAAGAACACATCAGCCTTGCCCCTGACCCGCTACTCAAATGTGCCCTAAGTACATCGCCGCTCGATCACCACGGATCACCCCTCATCAGTTTTCGATGATGCTCTCGCATTTGTCTTAGAACCGCCAACTCTTCCTCGCCTGGAGGGTCACCATGGACCTCGTTGAGCGCTGCCATCATACGTCTCGTTTCACGACGCTCGATATACTCCTGAACCGCGATGGAAAGAAGCTCACTTCGGGACATTTCCAATTCTCGCGCCAAGCTTTCCACCTCTTCAAAAAGAGTACTACTCAACGAAACTTCTATCTTCACTGTCATCTGTCGTCACCACAATGGCTAAGTCAGGTAAATTGGTCATTTTCTGAAGTCGTCCGTGCACCAGGCCAAAGCCCGCCGCACAGTATACCACTTCACTCTCACGCAGTTTCATGAAGGGGTTTTCTTCGCGTCCCTTCGCGGATAAATGCCTTTCTCAGAATCCCCCAATTCGCAAAATAGAAGGTTGCAGTCTGAAACGAATGTCTATATCATTACAGAGACGAAGAAAACCCGCCTTACCAACCCGAAAATTGACAACACCCAGACAGGCGCCCCACGCCCGTCAACGATACACCGAATCAGGAGATCCTGAATGCTGTCCGAGCAGATCGACGCACTCAAGCGTTACGACTCCGCCACCATATTCAACGCCGTCGCCCTCAAACTGGGCCTGCCCAATCTCGACTACACCGACCACACCATCCGCTGCCTTATGCCCGATATGGGCCTCGTCGCCGGCTTCGCCGTCACCGCCGAAGTCACCACCAACGACGAAGACTCCACCGCCCTCGAATGGATCGACTACTACGACTACCTCGGCAGCCAGCAGGGCCCCCTCATCGCCGTCTTC
>DAOUHY010000018.1:0-1782 GCA_034428435.1 Caldilineaceae bacterium
AAATGGCAGGCGTGAAGTTCCTGACCGGCCAGACCTCCCGCTTCCGCCCCAACTTCATGGCCGCCAAAAAACTCTTCGACGACGGCGACCTCGGCCGCCCCCTCTTCGCCGAGGCCCACTACGTCCACGACATGCGCCCGGTCATGGACCGCACCGCCTGGCGCCACCAGCATCCGCAGGACTGGCTCTACGGCGGCGCCTGCCACCCCATCGACCTGCTTCGCTGGTTCCTGGGCGATGTCGATGAGGTATTCACCTACGCCGCCTGCAGTCACATGGACGACCGTTACCCTGACGACAAGCATGACAACTTTCTCATCAACCTGCGTTTCCGCTCCGGCGTCATCGCCCGCATAATGGCCGTATACGGGCTGGTGGAGGCGCCGCTGCCCCAGCTGGGACTGAGCATCTTCGGCGATAAAGGGTCCTTCGTCAACGACCAGTTCGTTCTCGACAAGCTCGAGGGCCAGCCCGAAATGAGCCTGGAGTTCAGGCGCGAAGCCGGGCACGGCCAGGAAGTCATACGCTACATGCGCCATTTTGAAGAGTGTCTGCGCGAGGACAAGCGGCCTCTCATCGATGAAGTCGCGGGAGCCAAAGTGATTGCCACCGCCTCGGCCTGCTGGGAGTCGATCCGCACCGGACTGCCGGCCAAGGTCGCCGATGTGACTTAGCGAAAAGTGATTAACGCACACTGCACGGGAGTCTACCCGATTTAACTCTGTTAGGGCATAGCCAAGCATCTTCCCAAAGGAGGAACTCACCATGTCCAACCGTTTGACTCGCCGCGATATGCTGCGCCTGAGCGCCGGCATCGCCGGTACCGCCGCATTGGCCGCCTGCGCCCCGGCTCCCGCCGGCGGCGACGCAATGGCCGGAGACAGCGCTGCCGCCTCCGACGCAGACGGCGAACGGACCCAGATCCGCTTCGCCAGCTTCGACTGGTTCGCCAATGTACCCGGCATCCAGTGGGCCGAGTACCATCAGGACGAGGCCTTCCCCCGCTACTACGAAGAGCACCCCGAAGTTGAAATCCTCTGGGAACCGCACGGCGACGGCTGGTCCACCAAGGTGCTGACCAACATGGCCGCCGGTACCGCCCCCGACGTCATGTCCACCTGGCCCCCCATCATCAACACCTGGGCCGAAAAAGGACAGCTCCTCGACCTGCAGCCGCTCGTCGACCAGGACGTCCCCGACGCCGACGACATCTTCCTCGCCGCCGGCTGGGACCAGTGCTGGGACCAGATCACCCAGATCCGCATGGCCATGGTCACCAACATCGACGTGACCAGCGTCTACTACAGCAAGCCCGCCTTCGACGAGCTCGGCGTCGCCTACCCCGAACAGGACTGGTCCGTCGACGACTGCGCCGCCACCGCCTGCGCCCTCACAAAGAAGGATGACGACGGCGAAATCACCCGCTGGGGCGGCCAGCTGCGTCCCAGCTACGTCCTCGGCTACTTCTACTACGTCGAGGCCTGGGGCGGCATGGTCCGCGACGACGAAACGCTGATGGAATGCATGCTCGGCGAGGAGGAGGCCCTGGCCGCCTTCGAGTGGATCCGCCACAACATGTGGGACCTCAACTGCCTCGCCCAGCGAAACCAGGTCAACGCCTCCGGTATCCCCAACACCTGGACCGGTGTCCTCCCCGCCGACATCGTCGCCTTCGCCGAACGCAGCGCCGACCAGTTCTTCGACCTCGCCGACCAGATGGAAGAAGGCTCCTGGGACATCAACCACATCCCCACCGGCCCCGTCGACCGCGTCTGCATGGGC
>DAOUHY010000019.1:0-13152 GCA_034428435.1 Caldilineaceae bacterium
AACAAGCCGGCATGCGCTGGTCCAGAAATGGTGCTCAGGCCATGCTCGCTCTCCGCGCTCGCCTCCTCAGCCAACGATGGCATGAAATCCCTATCTGACCAGCTTCGCCCCAATATTGGGATGCACCCAGGCTGAAAGTTGCTTCCCAGATTGGGGGAGAGAACAGTCTGGCAGGCATTAGTTGCCAGCACTGGCTGTACGTGTTTGCCGGCTCTGGGGAAGGCACAGGGCAGGCACAAGGCCTGCCCCAATTGGACTGATCTGGGGAAAAACTGTCGACTTCCCACGAAAATGACCAATTGTCATCCTGGTGGGCAAGCGAAAACGGGGCGTTTCGGAAGCAGAGACCCTGCAAAAGGGCGGGTCTACGGCCCGCCCACAGATACAGAGAGAGAGCGGAGGGGAGTAAGGGGAGAAATTGCTTCGCTTGTCTAGACTAAAGTCTCGGACTGGCTATGGCACGAGCATCCACTTGTGTTGCGGCCGAAGAAGGGAGTGACATGAGCATGTCACTCCCCTCAATTGTGTCGAACTGCCGAATTTCGGGCTCGCTACCCTATTCGGACCGGATTCTTACATTTGACTTCAGACTTCGAAATTACTGCTTGTGCCGCTCGCGCTCTCTCTAACCTGTCGAAGGGACGCGTAGTTTGCGGCCGATGTAAGTGAGACCTGGGTCCTGGATATCGAAGTTGATCACTGCTTGCTGGCAACTGCCTGGATGGAAATCGTCCTGGGTGTGGACAAATGCCATCTCTGAAATGCGATGGCCGTCACTGTTTTCTACCCAGAACCACCAATTCCCTTCCCTGGTTCCGGAAGCTTTGAGGATGTGAGTGAAATGTCCGCCTTCGGACGAGCTCTTTCGGGCCACGACCTCTCCGTCAGGTTGCCAACTGAAAGCAACCTTGTAGCCGTTGACCGGATGGCCGTTCAGTCGGACAGTACCGACCGCCCGAGTGCTTCCAGCGTTGGCGTCGCAGCGGACCAGTTCTGCGCGATTTACGAGGTTATTGGTCGCTTTCAGTTCCTGGACTGAGGCGCCGTACGTTTCGGCGATTCTGGCGAGCGTTTCGCCGGACCGAACGACATGGCCATATACAACCTCGGTGCTGGGCTGTTTCAATGGCAGTGGCTTGGCGGCAACCACAGGGAGTGGTGTTGCCGGAATACGCAATCTTCGCCCTACGTAGGTGAGTTCCGGGTTTTGGATGTCGAAATCGATCACGGCGCGCTGGCATTTGCCTTCATGGGGATTGTTGTCCGTGTAGACATGGACCATTTCGGAGATGCGTGTGCCTGCGCCGTTTTCGATCCAGAACCACCAGTTCCCTTCGCGGGCTCCCCCTCCGAGAATGTGGCTGTATTGGCCTCCCTCCTGGCCGCCAGCGCCAGTTTCCGTCCATGCTACTATCGTCTCGTCCGGGTGCCAGCTGAAAGCAACCCTAAAGCCGTTGGCCAGGTGGCCATTCAGGCGCACCGTGCCTTTCACCTGCGTGCTGTCGGCGTTGGGCGTGCAACTTACCAAGCGGCCCCGGTTTGAGAGGTCATTGAAAGCCCTAAGTTCTTCGACAGATATGCCGTAGAGCGCCGCGATGTTTACAAGGGATTCGCCGGGTCTGATGACGTGGAAGTATTCCTGAAGGGAAGCGGGACGCTCCGGTGGTGCTGCGGCCACCGGCTGGGGAATCAATAGCAGAGACAGCAGGAAGATGAGCAAAGTGGCTATCGAATTTCGATACGGCCGCCAAGTCGATCTGGCAGGCGAAATATCTTCAGGGATCATGATATTCCTCCTATGTGGTACCGTCTGGACTCCCTTGGATCAGTTTCGCGTTTTTCTGAGGGATGTCCCTCCTTTGAGTTCAGATTGCCGCGTTAGCCAATTCTTGGGGGTAACTCAACCGGGATATAAACCATTTTGCCTAAATTGTCAAGAAGCGCTTAGAGCATATCTTAATTCAGAGTTTACACGATTTTCGATACGATTTGGGGAAAGTACCTTCCGATTTTCGTCGATCGACTTACCAAATCCGGGAGAAGCCGGTAGTTGCTCAACTATGGTGTCAACAGGCAGAACCTTGAGTGCCATTGTTTCTACATTGACGCCGCCTCCGTTCGGGCGATTACGGCGGGGCGATCAGCGTTTGAAGAAAGAACTGTCAGATGCTTCATTCTCCGTCGACTCCCGCGTGCTGCGGTAGTGTTGTCATTGTCGAGACTGTAGTAGAATCAAACGCTAAAGCGAAGGTGTGGATCTCAGCAGGAATACTGTGACTATGAAGACTCCCAGATTCACCGCTCCTCGCCAAGGACTGACCGGCGCGATCTTCATGATCGGGCTGGCCCTCTTGTTCGCTACAGATTGGATTTGGCCGGGAATCCTTGTTTTGGTCGGCGTAACAAGCCTGGTGGGAGCATACCTCGGGCGTTCGGAACCGGGGCCAGATGACATTCCTTTGCGAGTAGATCAGCCGTTGGAGGGGGAGCAGCCGGTAGCCGTGCGGTATGCGGCGCAGTGTGCGTCTTGCGGGGCTGCGACCCCGCGAGAGCTTCGCGAAGGAACGAATGCGGAACTGAACGCGGTTTGCAGCTTCTGCGGCTCCCCGCTGGCACAGGAAGAATGAATCGAGCACGTTTATTCGTTGTTGCCGTACTGTCGGCGTCGGCGCTCTTCGTGGTCGGGACGCTGGTCTGGCGGACAGTTAGCGGCGACGTTGCCGGGTCGGGCTCGGCTGCGGCCCGCCCCGATGTCGTCCGGATTCGCGTGATCACGGCCCTTCCTGTGGAAAAGTGGGTGAAAAAGGCGGCTCTCGAGTTCAATGCAGCTAGCCACCGAACAGGGGGCGCGGCTGTCGATGTTGAAGTCATTCCAATGGATGGCCTGGGCGCGCTCGGTAAGTGGGAGCGTGACGAGTTCGCTGCCCTGAAGTCGGAAGTACACCTCGAAGGCCTGCCTCGTGACGGGTTGGAAGCCCTCCAGGATTTTCCTGCCGCGTGGATTGCAGATAGCCGTTATCTCGTAGAATTAGCCAACGCCTCATCTCAAGATCGAATCGGTCAAGACCGGTTTCTGAGCGACGGCCAATTTGGCATGAGGCCACTGGCAAAAACGCTTCTTGTCTGGGGACTTTTTCGAAGCAGGGGTGTACCTTTGCTTGAGAATCTCGGTCCCATTTCCTGGTCGACAGTTCACAAAGCAGCCACCGCGCCAACGGGTTGGAAGGAGTTGGGAGGCGATCCCGCCTGGGGCAATTTCAAGCTGGCTGTCTCCGTTTCCGGCAGAAGTGCGAGCGGGCTGGCGGCCATGGTCGCGGCAGCAGGAGAGTTCCATGGCAGAACGGAAGTTTCGATTGAAGACGTTTCGGACCCCAGGTTCGGGGCTTGGCTGGCCGAGCTGATGACGGCGGCGACCAACTTCGGCAGTGGAGACACGAGCAGTGCAGAAAGGGTGGTCTTGTTCGGCTACACTGCGGGTGACGGGGGACAGTTCCTGGAAAGCGATTTGCTCCAGAATATGGAGGGCATCGAGTCGCGCTGGCGGGAGCCGATGGCTCTTCACTATCCGAGAGCGACAACCTGGTTTGACTTTCCCTTTGCGATCTGGGCAGGTCCTGAGACTTCAGCGTTACAGAAGAATGCAGCGCTAGCATTCCAAGAGTTCCTGCTCAGCGAAGCTCAACAGCACAAAGCGCTCGAATTCGGTTTGCGTCCCATCGATCCCGGGCTGCCAATCGACGACGCGGCGGGCAGTCTCTTTGAACGCTGGCAAAGGTTGGGTGTCCAGAAGGAGGTTCACACCGCTGAGGAGATGAGCCCACCGCATCGAGACGTCCTGTCTGCACTCGCCCGCTGGCGGGATCTGAATGTAGGGCCATGAGCGAAATTCAGGGCGGGACGGAGCAAGAGCTCACAGAGCCGATCATGGCGGAGCGTAAGCGAATCCTCTCCCACCGGATTCTCTTTGCATTGGCGGTAGTGGGCTTTTTTTTGCTCTGTGCTTGCGGGATGACGACGGTGCGGGCGGGAAACTGGATCGCCGACACACTGGCAGGGCGTGAGTCGACAGCATCCGGAAGCGGCAGCGCCGTTCTTGCAAATTGGCCTGCCACGAGCGCGGAGTTGACGGTAGCCGTGTCCCCGTCAATGGCAGGAACCTTGAGGGAACGGGCCGACAGCTTTAACAGCCAGGGGTTGCGCACGCCTGACGGCGAACAGATGACGGTAGAGCTGGTAACGCGTTCCTCACGCGAGATGGTAGGGGAATCGGTGCGCCAGCCAGCTTTTCAGGCGGTCGCGCCGGATAGTTCACTCTGGCTTGAAATGATCGATAGGCGATGGGCACAGTTGTTTCCCGGGGAGCGCGGCAGTCTGTCTGCGAGCCGGGTGGGGGAGTCGACTCGTTTTGCCGTCAGTCCTGTGGTCATTGCCGTAACTTTGGATGCGGCTCAACAGTTGGGCTGGCCACATCAGCCCATAGGATGGAAAGCAGTCCAGGACCGGGCAGCTTCACCATCGGGGGCGTTCAAGTGGGGACATCCTGACCCCAGTAGCACACCCGGGATTGCTGCGACATTGTCCAAATTCTATGCCGGCGCCGGCATCACACGCGGATTGACAGAGGAGATCGCCATGCTGCCCGACGTCATCGCGTATTTTCAGCGGGCGGAGAGGGACGCGTACGTTTTTGGTGCAAGTGCGCGGGCTGGGGCAGCACGCTCACGGGAAGGAGGCGGGGAGAACTCAGCCGTGGGTGCGGACGAGGGACTCTTGGACGCCTTCGTAACCCAAGAACAGGCGGTCATCGCCTGGAACTCCGGTTCTGACCAGGGTCTTGCATGGCTGTCAGGCCGGGAAAGTGCCGGTCAGTTCCTGCCGGCTGGGCAGTTGGCGGCCATCTACCCTCAAGAGGGGACGCTATGGGCTGATCATCCCCTGGCTCTGCTGGAATTGGATGGCCGGGCAGGCCCTGCCGTGACCCCGAACCAGCGAACCACGTATCGGGCGTTCATTGCGTTTCTTCTGGGTGAAGAGAGCCAGACGGCCTTGTTGGAGGCCGGGTTCAGACCGGTCGACCCGGCTTTGGATCTGATGGCGGAGGGCGGCCCGTTTGAAGAGGCGTTGACAGTGAATCCCCTCCTTCCGCAGACGCTCATGCAGTTGCCGCCTCAACCGGTCCTGGAGATGGTGTTGGACGCCTGGCGCCTATCGGTGCCTCCTTTAAACATACTGCTGGTTGTGGATACAAGCGAGTCGATGGGCGGGGGCAAGCTCGCCAGATTGAAAGTTGCGCTGCAAGGTTTTGCGGACCAAATTCAGGGAGAACACGACAGAGTGGGACTGGTGGAGTTCGGCTCCGGCTTAAAGCGTTTCGGGAGCTTGCAGCGGTTGGATGCTGAAGGTCGTGAACGCATGTCCCTTCTGATCGAAGGTCTGGAGGCCGGCGGCTCCACAAGGCTGCTCGACGCCGTGTGGGCAGCGCATGGCGAGCTATCAGACCAGGCCGAAACCGATGCCACTTACGCGATGGTCGTGTTGACCGACGGTCGTGATAACGATAGTGACAACCGGCTACGCAGTTTGGAGCGGGCGATGGTTGGGACAGGCAATTCGGTTTCCATCCATACAGTGGCATTTGGGCGCGATGCAGACGAAGGATTGCTGGAGGAGCTGGCCCGCATCGGCGGGGGCCAATTCTACCGGGCAGATGAAACGACGATTGAAGAGGTGTACCGCCAGATCGCGAGATACTTTCAGATGAGGGGTTGACTGTGAGTCTAACTCACTGATATCCGGGAGTTCCAACTTTCAAGCATCCGGTTGACGACAGCTGAGGCTAATCCGGGTGCATCCCAGATTTGGGGTGGGAACAGTCAGGCAGGGAATCGGTGCCAGCGGTGGCTGAAATAGTTTACCGTCTTTGGGCGAGACGCAGTGCGTGTGCCTGGCTTGGCCGTACGGTGGAGTGCGTCAGTCGGGGGTGAGAGGGCAGGCACAAGGCCGGCGCCAACGGGGATCTTATGAGACTGGCGGGACGTGGTCTGGCCAGGCACCTTCGATTAGGCACCTGTTACGAATATCGACACCCGGTCGACCAGGCATGTTGTAGGAGAGGGGGCGTTGCGGGGGCGGAGTCCCCGCACAAGGGAGGGCCGAATAGGCCCGACCGCCCAAATGCGAGGAGAGAGGGGAGAGGAGTGAGTAGTGAGAATCACCACTTCATTTGCAGGCAATTGGTAAGTGAACTGACTGTGGCTTGGGTGCCTCCAGAGGTATGCGACTGTTCACCCCCATTTTGGGATGCAATCCTGATTTCGCCACCTCTTGACACGGCGGACCACCCTGTGCTAATCTGTCCACCGAGGAACCTTAGAAATCTGCTTCTCTTATCCAGAGTGGGGGGAGGGCCCGGCCCGATGATCCCCCGGCAACCTGCCGGAGTCCCGGTTCTCGGTTGCTGACCGGCAGATGGCGCTTTCGGCCAGACCGCCCGCTGATTACACTTCCGTCCCAGGACGCTTGCTGCCATCTCCGCTCAGTTCCGCTGGGTTTCATCTGAAGGTGCCAATTCCGACGAGTCCGCCGGCTCGAGAGATGAGATAGCCCTGCGTACGCTTACCCCTCTGGATCGAACCGGAGGGGTTTCATTTTGGCGAAGGGAGTGCCAAATATGCGCACTGTCTACTGGCAGGACGGAATAGTAAAGATGATCGACCAGCGGCTGCTTCCCGGTGAGGAGGTAATCGCCGAGTTTGCTACCGTCGCCGAGGTCGCTCGCAGCATCAACGAGATGTATGTGCGCGGCGCTCCGGCCATTGGCGCCACTGCGGCCTACGGCATGGCCCTGGCTGCCCACCTCAGCGACGCCGACGATAACGCCGCCCTGCTCGACGACCTCCGCCTAGCCAAGGAAACGCTCGACGCCGCCAGACCCACCGCAGTGAATCTTGCCTGGGCCACCCGACGGCTCTTCACGTTGGCCGAGGAGATTGGTGGCGAAGCTGCGTCCGGCCAGAGTTCACCCCACGAGTTGAAACAAGCGTTACTGGCAGAAGCCGAGGCGCTGGCCGACGAAGACGTCAGAATCAACCGGCGCATGGGCTTCAACGGCGCCGCTGTCGTACCCGACGGCGCCAACCTTCTCCACCACTGCAACACCGGGTCACTGGCTACCGTGGACTTCGGCACCGCTCTCGGCGTCATCTACGCCTGCCAGGAACAGGGCAAAGACATCCATGTTTGGGTGGACGAGACCCGACCCCGCCTGCAGGGTGCCCGCCTGACCGCCTGGGAGCTGATGCGAGCCGAGGTCCCCATGCATCTCATCGCCGACAACGCCGCCGGCCACCTGATGCGAACCGGCCAGGTCGACGTCGTCGTTTTCGGCGCCGATCGCGTCGCAGCCAACGGCGATGTCGCCAACAAGATCGGCACTTACAAAGTCGCCGTGGTCGCCAGAGAAAACGGCATTCCCGTCTACTGTGTCGCGCCCACCAGCACCGTCGACCTGGATCTTCCGGACGGCGACCACATCCCGATCGAAGAACGCGGGGCCGAAGAGGTCGCCGAAATCGGTGCACGCGCCATCGCCCCCGCCGACGTGCCCGTTTACAACCCGGCTTTCGACATTACACCCCACCGCTACTTGACCGGCATCGTCACCGAGGAAGGCATCTGCTATCCCCCGTTCGACCAGAGCTTGCGCCACGCCGTCGAGAAAGGGCGGGCGGCAATACTTGCAGAAAGGTCTGAAAGAGGATAACCATGAGTGAACTTCGCCGCATCGACCGCATCTGCGTCTTTTGCGGCTCCAGCGACGGGGTCGACGAACGCTATGCCAACCAGGCGGCTGCCCTGGGAACCGAAATCGCCCGGCGAGGATACGGGCTTGTCTATGGCGGCGGCAATCTGGGCCTGATGGGTGCTGTCAGCAGCGCGGCTCACGAAGGCGGCGCTGCCGTCTACGGAATCATCCCGGGGCCACTCGCAGCCAAAGAGATTGCCGGCGAAACAATCGGTCACATCGAGGTCGTCGAGACCATGCACCAGCGCAAAGCCCGCATGGCCGAGCTCGCCGACGCATTTGTCACCATGCCAGGCGGAATCGGCACGCTGGAGGAGCTGTTCGAAACCATCTCCTGGATCCAGCTGGGCATTCACAACAAGCCTATGGGGCTGCTCAACGTAAACGGCTTCTTCGATCCTTTGCGGCAGATGCTCGCCCACCAGATAGATCAGGGCTTTATCGCCGATCGGTACAGCCGCCTGCTCGTCGTCAAAGACGACCCATCCGCGCTCATCGATGACCTCCTCAGCCACGAAACGCCTGAGAGCTCGGTCCAGTGGATCACCTCTGCCCAGGCCTGACCGCCCTTCTACGCATCGATAACCAATTGGCAGGTCACAGTTTCCAGGCCCAGCTACCCACATTCTCGCGAGACGAATAAGCGAATGCCAACCGACAGCAGATCCTTGCCCCAGATCATCGCGCTGGGGGGCCACAGCATGACAGCCAATGAAGAGGACGTGACCCTGAGCCGGTACCTGCTGAACCAGGTTCGGGCCGGTCGTCCCCGCATCTGCTTTCTGTCCCAGGGAAGCGGAGAAGACGCCTTCTACATCGCCAACTTCTACCGCCATTTCCTGGAGCTCGGCGCCTTGCCTTCAGACCTCTCCCTCTTCAGGCCCCACACCGCCGACGTCGCTGCGTTTCTCCTGGACCAGGACATAATCTACGTCGGCGGCGGCAACACAAAGTCGATGCTTGCCCTGTGGCGGGAGTGGGACGTCGACGAGATTCTGCGTCAGGGCTGGCAGCAGGGCACACTTCTGTCCGGTGTCAGTGCCGGCGCCATCTGCTGGTTCGATCAAGGGCTGACCGATTCGATACCGGGTAGCCTTACGGCTCTCCCCTGCCTCGGCTTTCTTGCCGGCAGTTGTTCTCCACATTACGATGGCGAGGCCGAACGGCGGCCCAGCTACCATCGCCTGATCTCAGACGGAAAAATGCCGGGCGGTTACGGGATCGATGACAACGCAGCCCTTCATTTCGTTGGCTGCGAACCGCCCCGCGTTGTCGCCGCCCGCGCCGGCGCAGCAGCCTATCGCGTCGAGCCGTCTCCATCCGGTATGTCCGAATCCAAGCTCAACGCCTCCATTCTGCTTAGCTTGGAAAGTGGTGGCAGCCACAGAACACCATGACCAGTCTTTACTTGGGTGCAATATGAGAATCGTAGTTTCCGGCTCCATCGCCTATGACTACCTGATGTCCTTTCCCGGAAGATTCACCGATCAGATAATCACCGAAAAACTGACTCGCCTGAGCGTCAGCTTTTTGGTTGAAGACATGGTTCGCCAGCGGGGAGGCACTGCCGCCAATATCGCGTACTCTCTCAAGCTTCTCGGCGGCGACCCGATTCTATTTGGTACTGTAGGCCAGGACTTCGGCGACTATAAGGCCTGGCTGGACCAACACGGGATAAACACCGACCATGTCGTCGAAATCCCCAGCAAGTTCACCGCCAGTTTCTTTGTGAGTACCGACGAAGAGCAGAACCAGATCGCCAACTTCTACGCCGGCGCGATGAGCGACTGCCGCGACGTCTCCCTCGCTGACCACGGCCTGACCGATGCCGATGTCGTAATCATCAGCCCCAACGATCCCCAGGCCATGCTGAACTTCGCCTCGGAGTGCCGCGATCTCGGCGTCTCCTTTGCCTATGACCCCAGTCAGCAGACCGCCAGGCTGAGCGGCGAAGACCTGCGCGAGAGCATTCCGGGCGCCGCCTGGCTGATGGTCAACGACTACGAGATGGCAGTAATTGAAAACAAGACCGGCTGGTCGAGACAGACGATTCTCCAGGAGGTAGGCACGCTCGTCGTCACCGAAGGTCGCGCCGGTAGCCTGATTTATCATGAAGGCCAGGAGTTTCACATTCCCATCGCGCCGCCTCTCAAGGTAGCCGAGCCCACCGGGGCAGGCGACGCCTACCGCGGCGCCTATTTCGCCGCCCACAGCGCCGGTCTGCCCGTCGACGTGTGCGGCCGCGTGGGTTCACTGTGCGCCACCTACGTGCTGGAGCAGTTCGGGACAACCAATCACAAGTTCACCCCGCAGGAGTTTGCCCTCCGCTACGAGCAGACTTTCGGAGAGGAACTGCTCTGGGGAGAACCGGCCTGAAATGCGTAACGGGCACACTGCCAGCGAGGCAGTTCTCGAAATCCTGTCCCAGGACCCGGTCTGGGCTGCCTACGCCATCGCCGACCTCCGCCCCGACCTGGCCCGCTACTGCCGCTGGCTCGTATCCGGGGATGCCAGCGGACTGGCGCTTCTATACTTCGGGCTCAAGCCACCGATTCTACTGACCGCAGGCGAGCCTGAAGATGTCGCCGCCGCTCTGTCTACAGCTGAACTGCCGCCCGAACTGTTCCTGAGCATCCTTCCATTGCACTTGCCAGTCGTCCAACGGCACTATCAACACGTCTCTCCCCAGAAAATGGTGCGCATGGCGCTACCACAGGGCAAGCATATCCCATTGCCCGCCCGGCCGGCCCGCCGCCTCTCACCGTCCGACGCCAACCGGCTGACCGCCCTCTACCGACACGGTGGCGACTACGCACCAGACGCTTTCGACCCTAATCAGCTCGACGACGGCTTCTTCTTCGGCATCGAAGAGGAAGACGGAACTCTCGCCTCAGCCGGCGGCACCCACGTAACGTATCGTCAGGCAAGCCCGGCCCTACAGGGCTCGAATCCAGGTGACTCCAGTGGCTCGGTCTCGATAAACAGGATCATCTCACAAGGCGTAGCCGCCATCGGCAACATCTACACAAGACCCGGTCGCCGAGGCCTGGGCTTCGGTAAAGCAGTCACAGCAAGCATCACACGCGCCCTCCAGAAAGACGGATTCAGCGTGATTGTGCTGAACGTAGATGAAGAGAATTTGGTTGCCAAATCCATCTATGAGAAGCTAGGATTTAAGGTACATTGTCAATTCATAGAAGGTTTCGCGGCTAGAGCATTGGAATAAATTGCCTTGCCCAGAATTGTTGCGGCATTAATCAAGAGTTAGAGCATGACTACCTCAGCCTCTTCCAATCAGCTAGAACTATCTGTTCGCAATTTCGGACCGATCGCTGAAGGTATAATCGAGTTGCGCCCAATGACAGTGTTTGTTGGACCGAGCAATTCTGGCAAGTCATATATGGCCGCTCTAATATACGCGCTTCACAGTTCTCTGGGCGTCAGCCCTCCGCAATCAGATATCTTTCTCTTCCCAAAACAGTTATATCAGGAACGCCTCCAGGCAAACCTGAATGAGTGCCCATTATCTGAGGAAGAAATCGAGCAAGTCTCGGACTGGTTGAACGAGGCCGTGATGCATTCTCAAACTCCTGAAGGCGGATCACCAGCCTTCCTGCAACTGCAAGGCCCTGTGTTCGGTAGAATCAGCTCGGTTCTTGAGGACGGCGATTACTTAATCCGAACTCTAAACAGCGAACTTGCACGGTGCTTCGCTGTTGAGGGCCCCCAGCAGTTGGCGCGCTATCCTTCTGAAGGGAATTTTTCGTTTACTGTCGGCAAAGGGCAGGTACACGGAAGAGCCAGCGCGTTTGGATTTCAATATCTGTATGAGATTACTCAAACGGGGCCAGAATTGCGGGCGGCAGTCTCAGACACCTTACAAGTGCCAGCTGGCGATGAACCCCGCAGCTTACAAGAGGTTTTGCAGTGGTTAAAGTACAGAATTGTGCGTGAAGTAGACCGGAAGAGAGAATGGGCGACTTCAACGCTGTCAGTCCTTACAACTGAGAGTGCCTTCAACTTGATGGACCCTCTAAGTCGCCCTGCGTTTTATCTTCCAGCTGATCGTGCAGGAGTCGTGCACGCGCACCGGGTGGTTGTACGAGCTTTGATTGCCGGCGCATCGCGTTCTCCACTTCGACCTGACAATCTATCGCCATCACTATCTGGTGTAATTGGCGACTTCCTTGAACAGCTTGTGACCTTCGCAGGTACGCCTACTAGAGAACTTGGCGTCTATGAGAGACTCGCACGTTCCATTGAAACCAAACTCATTTGTGGGGATGTTAGAGCAGAGCCATCAGAGATCGACTACCCTTCCTTCGTATATCGTCCTATCGGTTGGGAGCAGGACTTGCCAATGGTAAATGCGTCATCCATGGTGTCTGAGCTTGCCCCTGTAGTACTTTATTTTCGCCATCTTATTCGCCCAGGTAATCTTCTTATAATTGAGGAACCAGAAGCACACTTGCATCCAGAGATGCAGGTCTACTTCGCACGACAGCTGGCGGCAGCTGTACAGTCCGGCGTACGTATCCTCATTACGACGCACAGTGAATGGATACTTGAGGAACTAGCAAACCTGGTTCGACTGTCCGACCTGCCAATCGAACGCCGAAAAGGAATCGAAGATGGAGAGATCGCTCTTTGTCCGGACCAGTTAGGCGCATGGTTCTTCGAACCAGATGAGAAAAAGGGCGGCTCTGTTGTTAGGGAGATATCTCTTGATGAAGAGTCCGCTACCTTTCCTTCTGGCTTCGGTCTCGTAACCGAATCCCTTTACAACCGATGGGTGGAGATTACTACCCGAATTCAAGAGGAATAGCCCATTTGTCTGCAGTGAAAGCAATCATGGAAGGTACTGACCCGCGTTGCCACACAACTTCGTGTCGCGATGGACGTTGCTCGTTACCGTTGGAAAACGCGCCGAAGCATATGGCTCTCATCAATCTTGAACACGAGGCGGCGCCAGTAGGCCCTGAGGAACCGCGATCAGATTTTCTTTTCGTAGGAGGCCACACTACAGACACCGAATGGGTTGCGCCAATCGAACTAACGGCAAGCTCAGCCCGCGTCAGCAAATTTCTGCCACAACTGCGCGCAGGCGCCGAAATCGCAAGCAGACTGATTCCAAGGGAACATCGAGTCAGGTTTCGGCCCATAGCAGCCTACGGCGGCGAACTTCGACGAACCGAAAGGGACAACTTCTTGAAGAAAGCTAACTAACCTGAGTTCGGAGTTAGATGGTGGTTGGCAAGAGTGCCAAGTCATTGACGGAGAGATGTAGGGACGGCTTTTTTGGTTGCCAAGTGTAAGCAATCAGACCGGCGATGAGATTGACGAGAAAG
>DAOUHY010000020.1:0-5039 GCA_034428435.1 Caldilineaceae bacterium
CCCGGGTACCACGTTGCCAACCTGCATGAGGACGTTGCCCTGGTCGATGAGGGCGTTGTTATCGTCGCCGGTGTACCCTGCCGGATCGGGAATCAGGTCGTTTGCGGCCAGCTCTTGCATCCAGGCAAGACATTTGATCGCCTCCGGCGAGGCCATGTCGACGCACGATTCCGTCTCATCGGTCCAGAAGTGGGCGCCGAAGCAGCGGAAATACAGGAGTGTCACCCAATGAAAGGCCGGCGTGGAATGGGCGGACGGAATGCCGAGTCCGTAGCGCTCGCTGCCGTCCGGTCGCGTGCCCCGTACAGCCTCAAGCCAGGTATTGAACTGGTCGATGTTCCACCCGTAGCATGGCGCCTGGGGGGCAGTATCCATCGCGCCCGCTTCCTCGACTCCATCAAGGTAGACAACCCCGGACTGGCACACCGGCCAGTACGGCAACATGTACACCCTGCCTTCAATTGAGCACTGTTCGAGCATTCCCTCGACCATATCGCTGGACAACTGCTCTTCCAGCGAATCGGTGAGGTCCAGAGCCAGTCCCACCTCTAATGCCGACAGGGCGAGCTGGATCCAGCCGCCGCCGACAACATCCGGGGGCGAACCGGCCGCGAGGGCCGTTGTCACCTTGCTGCCCTGCTCCCACGTCAGGGGAAGTACCTCTACCTCAATACTTGGATTCTCTTCCATAAAGGCGTTCGCCCGCTCCCACTGCCAGGAACCGGGCTCGCCAAGAGCCGATGAGTAGTACGGGAAATCCCAGAAGTCAATCGTTGTCGTCACTGCCGGGGGCGCTGCTGCTCCGCCCTCTCCCGCCGGCGCCGCAGGCATAGCACAGGCAGCCAGAAGGGCTCCCGTGCCGGTGACGGCAGACAGCTTCAAGAAATCACGTCGACTCAGGTTGTTCCGTTTCATGCTCTCTTCTCCTTTGATCTGGTCGTTTGATCTGGTAGTGATCGAAGCGCATGCAACAACAGGTACTCTGGTCAAATGCTTCCGAGGGGCCGGGCGCCAACGGTTCTAAGTCGACGCAAGTCGCTGTCGTGAAACTGTCATGCCTAACTCATGCGGTCATCTCCTGACCGCGCCATTCCGTATCAATACCGACATAGTTTTCTACAAAATGTTGATGACGTTGAGGCAGAGCCTTAATGAACGCCTGCGCCGATTCGGGGAGCGGCCACGGCGCCTCTATGCGGTAGCTGCGCGGGCGGAGACCGAGGCCGCAGGAAAGCCGCACCTGGTCGGTCTGGTTGGGGAAGGCGGCGTGGTAGGTGCGTGCGGCGAAGATGATCTGATCGCCCGGCTCCGTGAACAGGGGCACAATACCCGGCACGTCGAAGCCGACATAGCCTTTTGGCTCACTCCCCTGCGGGTGAAATGAGCGTTTGTCCGGGGTCAGTGCAAAGCCTTCCGGTCCCGCCCAATCTTCCACGTGGGAATCTTCAATCACGGCGAGGCCGCCGTGTTCAGGATAGGAGCCTGTGAGGTAGAACCAGCGGCCCGAGGGCCAGTGACCCCGGTTCAGGACATCGCCGGCGTTTTGCGGGGGGCCTTGACTGAAGCCGTGCCAGTCAGAGTGCCACGCAAGTGGAGAGGAGCCGGGATTGCGTAGAATCGCGGCTGAGCGGTGGATGGTCAACTCGTCCGCCTGGCAGAAGAGCCGCTGGACCCGCAGATAGGGCTCATAGTCGAGCAGTTTCCACAGTGCGGGTGCGTGCTCGACAAAGGTGGTGTGGGTGTAGCTCTCGCCGGGGCCCAATGTCCCGTCCGGGTCAATGACCTGCAGAACCGCTTCCTGAAGCTCCTTGACCAGCTCCTCGGACAGTACCTGCTTGACCACGGCGAACCCATGGGCGTCGACACATGCCTGGGCAGCCTCCAACTCATCGAGGCCAAATTCATAGCGGTACGGCAGCGCGGGTTTCTGAATGTCAGCGTAGGTCATAGGGAAACTCGTTGGGGCTTTCTGGAGATGATCGCCATGCTCCGCCAGCGCACACGCCACTTCCGGTGCGGTATCCTCGCCTGCGCATAGGAACACAGCTTTTGGCACGATGCAGCGAACCATGCCTCGCTACATCGTGTACTGTCCACATATTATTATATCTAAGGCCCACCTTGTCAAACCGTTTTTCACGGTCCGGACAGCCCTTTTGCAACTTGCTCAACTGCTGTATAGTTCTCCCTGAAGCGCTTGCCTTATGCTGGTCCACCATCTGCCTGCAGAGGTCCATCGTGAAGATCACCGGCGTTCGAACCATCCACTTCGCTCCCTTCGCCAACATCACCTTTCTTGAGCTGACGACGGACAGCGGGATCGTCGGCCTGGGAGAGACCTACTACACGCCCCGCTCGGTGACGGCTTATATCGATGAGGTATTGACGCCGTTGCTGCTGGAGAGCGACCCGCGCCAGATCGAGGCGTTCTGGCGCCGGGCCTACGAGAACTCGCATATCTACGGCAATAGGGGGCTGGAGATGCGCTGCCTCTCGGCGGTGGATGTGGCGCTCTGGGATATTCTGGGCCAGGAGCTGGGCCGGCCGATCTGGCAGCTTCTGGGCGGGACGAGCAATCCGGAGGGCGTGCCGGTCTATAACACCTGTGCCTCCGCGGGTTACGGGCAGAAACCACCGGATATATCCCGCAAAGTGAACACGTCTTCCACCGGCACTTATCAGGACTTTGAGGCCTGGCAACCCGGCGGCGATGCCGGCGAACTTGCCCGCTCACTCCTCGATATGGGAATCCGCGCCATGAAGATCTGGCCCTTTGATCGCTTCGCGTTGGCCAATCACGGCCAGACGATCTCGTTCGCGGAGATCGACGAAGGATTGCAGCCGTGGCGGCAAGTCCGCGACGCGGTGGGCCTGGAGATGGACATTATCCTGGAGGGACACGGCTACTGGGCTCTCCAGCCGGCCCGCCGCATCGCGGAGGCTCTCGAACACTACAAGCCGGTCCTGCTCGAGGACCTGATGAAGCCTGATAACCCGCGCACGCTGGCCAAGCTGCGCAGTTCGACGCGCACGCCCATCTGTGCGTCGGAACTGCTCATGAATCGCTACGCCGTCGAGGAGATGCTACGCGCAGATGCCTGTGACGTGGTGATGACCGATGTGACCTGGGCAGGCGGCATCACCGAATGCCGCAAAACGGCTGACATGGCCGAGACCAACAATATGGGCGTGATCTTCCACGACTGCACCGGCCCGGTAACGCTGGCGGCCTCCCTGCATCTGGCGGCCCACGCCACCAATACGTGGATGCAGGAGATCGTGCGCGCGTTTACGCTGGGATTCTACCTGGATCTGGTCGATCATCCCTTCGTGGTGGAGAATGGGCGGATGCAGCCGCCCCAGAGACCAGGGCTGGGCGTAGCATTGAAGCCGGAGGCGCTGGACAGGGAGGATTGCCAAATTACCACATTGGTCTAGAGCGCAGCCTACCCAGCCATTTGCCCCAGGAAGAGATCCCGCCCTGCCACCAGCGTCTGCATCTTACGGTCGGCGACCGAGCGCGGCAGCATCCAGAAGCCGCAGTCAGGGTGGACCCACTTTACCCGCTCCTCGCCCAGCAGGTCGACCGCGTGCTGAATGCGCCCTGCGATCACATCGGGGCTCTCCACTTCGTTGTCCTTGATGTCGACGACGCCGATCCCCAGGGCGATACCCTCACGCAGATCGGTGAAGACCTCCAGCTCATCATAGCCGCGGCGAGCGAACTCCAGCACGAGGTGGTCCACGTGCAGGTCATTGAGGAAGCCGAGCAGATTGGCCCAGAAGCCGCTCTGGATGCTCTGGCCGCCGTAGTTGCCGAAGCAGAGGTGCAGCGCGCGTTCGCCGCGGGCGCCGTCCAGAACATGGTTGATCGGCTCGTGCACCCAGACGGCGTCCTCGGGGTTGCCGGTGAGATTGGCCTCATCCACCTGCAGGACCGGCGCGTCGATCGCTTCGACCTGGCGGCGCAGCACCTCGGCGATGGCCATGGTCAGGCTGGGCAGATCGCTGTAGTGGCGGTCCAGCAGCGTCTTCGCCAGCATGTAGGGCGCGGTCACGGTGAACTTGAGGGGACTCGCGGTCAGTTCCTTCACCATTTGCCAGCTTGAAGGCAGGTCCAGCTCACCTTCGTCGATCGGACCTTCGACCACGGCGGCCGGCTGCGTGCGGAAGCCCATGCCCTGCTGGGCGCGAAAATCGTCCACATCCTTGCGGCCCATCTGGCTGGAGATGCCGGACATCGGCTGCACGAAATATTCGATCATCCCGTTCGTTTCAGGATGGTTGACGTCGAAGCGGGTCAGTTCGCCGTCGGAGATCACGTCCAGCCCGGCCAACTCCTGCGTCTTGAGGACGACGAGAATGGCGTCGCGCAGGTTGGGGACGGACGGGTAGGCGGCCAGCCAGGCCGGTAGCGGATAGCTGCCGACGACGGTTGTCTTGATGGAAGGTTCGGGCATTGGGTGCTCCTGGTGCAGGGTGTGTTGGTTCGGTTCAGTTTACTTTATTGGATGGGAACCTTTACCCACTGATTTTTGAGAGACGCAGGGCAAGGTGATCAAAGTCTTCAGGGCATTTCTGCCGGATGGCATCAATGCGGCGCGCTGCTTCTGCGGCCAACGGCTTACGCCCTCCGTCTGGTCTGTAGGCTAGGCCGCGCTGGGCGGCAAGCGGCTCAAAGTACAGTTCCTTGACATGGACCTCGGCGCGGACATCCGCCCAGCGCCATTCACTGGGCAACTCGACGCCTGCCAGGACCCACGTCTCTATCTCCTCCCACGCGTTGGCGGCCAGAAACTGATCGGCGGCTCCGAATTCCGCTTCGATCTCGTCGAGTCTGTCACGCCGTCCTTTCCGACCATCACGATCAACGCAAAGGATGAAGACATCTGTCATCGGATAGAAACTCACAACCTCCGAAATCCTGTCCGATTTCAATGCTTCATCAACGCCGCCGAGCAAAGGCTCCTGGCAAACCTCAATCTTTGCGCTGCGCCTACCGATGGAGCGGAAAAGCCGCTCGAAAATCGGTTTCAGTA
>DAOUHY010000021.1:0-2339 GCA_034428435.1 Caldilineaceae bacterium
CCAGGGCGTGCTGAAGATCTGGTCGAAGCGCTTGCCCGCATTGCGCTCGCTCGTCAGCCAGCCCACCTCCAGCTGCGGATGCCGGTGAATCAAGGTGATCAGCTCATACCCGATATAGCCTGTTGCACCCGCGATTCCTGCCTTATGCATCTCTTCTCTCCCTCTCGCTTGCTGTCTCGACCTGGCCGGGAATGTTCACCGGCTGCCACCGTCTGCTGAACGCACCACCGCTGACCTCTATGCACGCGACATAAAAAAAGCCCCCCGTCCGGGGAGCTTTGCAATCGGCTGATTCCCGCTGAGGAAACCGGGCCCACGCGCAAATGCCCAGACGGCTGTCTGGTTATTGCCGGGGACGCCTCCTCAACTGGGTACTGCTGGTATTGTTTGGGTTCATGCTTGCTTCTTCAGTGGAAAAACTAACCTGATCGACAGTCTAGCACGCAGCTTTCACGCTGTCAAGCGCCATCCTACCCGAAATGCATTCGATTTGCATTCAGCAACACGTACGAACAACCGCCGCCCCGGTTCTTAATCAAGATCAACCATGTACAGCTCGGTGGAAATGTCGATACTGCCCTCGAGACTGCGCGCCACCGGGCAGAACTGCGCATGGAACCCGTGTACCCGTTCCGCAGTCTCCCGCTGATCGGGCGCAACTTTCAACGTGTACGTGGCGTGAATCCGCTTGATGACCAGTACATTGCCGTCCTTCTCGATCTCAGCTTCCACTTCGGCTGACAGGTAGCCGTCGCCCGCAGGTATCTTACGCGCCTCCAGCGCGCCCCCGAAGGTTCCGGTCAGTCAGCCGCCTGTGGCCGCATTGACATAGTCGAGCGTGGTGGCATGCGGCTCGTGCACGTCGGTGTCCACACCGTAATGTTCCGCCACCTCCGAATGGACGCCGAACTTCGTGTGTCCCTCCTCGGCCGGCAGAAACGCTCTGCGCAGCGGCCCCTTCACCCGCTCAATCCGCACTTTCGAGCGATATGCGACGTCTCCCATGTTGATTCTCCTCGAATTGACGCTTTCAGATTCCCTATAGAGGCCGGCCCGTCGTGCGCGGCTGGCAATACAACGCCTGCCCGCGCCAACCTGACCATCGGGAACCATGACAGTGGAGCTTAATTGTAGGCGGGGCGTTCTCAGACGGCAAATCGCCTCTCCAAAGGGGTGCATCCCAAAATGGGGGCGAACTTCCCATGCCTCAGGTCGCTGCGGAGCCAGAACCATCTCGAGATTAACTCCAAGTCAGAGTAAGCCCCTTCTCTGACTACTGACTACTGCAGTTCTGGGCGGTCGGGCCTATTCGGCCCTCCCTTGTGCGGGGGCTCCGCCCCCGCAACGCCCCCTCTCCTACAACATGCCTCGTCGACCTGGTGTCGACATTGGCGACAGGTGCCTAATCGAAGGTGCCTTGCCAGACCACGTCCCGCCAGTCCCATCAGATCCCCGCAGGCGCCGGCCTTGTGCCTGCCCTGGGCCCCCCAATCAACGGACCTCCCGGTAAGGCCAGGCTTGGCGGCTGCCCTCCGTCTCTGCAAGAGTCGGCAAACAATTCCAGCCACCGCTGGCATGAATTCCCAGACTGTTCCCACCCCAATTCTGGGACGCACCGCTCCGAACTGTCTCTCCGCAAGGGTGGACGCACTTCAAACTGCACGCAACCTCTCCGCCGGGCACAGTCCACACCGGTCGATTGCCAATATTTCGTAACCGAAAATCCCAAAAAGGTATTGAAATTAGTCAATCCACGTGCTATACTATACGAATGCGCGCGGTGCGCATGTTTCCTTATGGCTTTCTGATACCGGATTTTGCAGATGTTTCACATGAAACATCTGCACCTTCGTATCCGTCTCTATACCAGGGTGCGCCAAAAGGAAGCCGAACCGGCGCACCTGTTTACGTGTTGAATTCCTGATCGCCGTGGAGCGGCCCGCATGTCGGCAAACAATATGGCTGCAGCGAACTGCACAGCAATCAAAAAGCCGAATAACCAGGCAGACTCCACCGCGCCAGCCGCTATCCCGGTCATCGACTATGAAGGCAGCGGCTACCGTCAGGACTTCTGGGAAGGCCAGGGACGCGAGTACGAGGATACCGTCGAACGCATCGCCCTGAAACGCCTTCTGCCCCCGCAGGGCATACGGATAGCCGAAATCGGCGCCGGCTTCGGACGCCTCGCCGACCTTTACCTCGGCTACGATCAGATCGTGCTCTTCGACTACAGCCGCACCATGCTGGCCGACGCCGTACGCAAATGGGGGCACGACCCCCGCTTTGTCTTCGTCGCCGGCAATCTATACCAGATGCCACTCGCCCCCGGCACGCTTGAC
>DAOUHY010000022.1:0-1974 GCA_034428435.1 Caldilineaceae bacterium
CTCCACGTCCTGCGTCATCCAGCTCATGCCACCGGAGGATGAGTAGATGCGCTGGCCGGGGGTAAGTGTAACCGTGACGACCGGCAGAGTTGTGCCTTCAATACGATACTCCATAAATTTCACTCCTTAATCGAGCGGCCAAAGCACATGCAAAAGCTGAACGGTGGCCGCAGCCGTTTTAACGGACGCAGCCGTCAAATGTCCGGCCCTGGATATGGTGGTAGACCGGCCCCTCGCCGTCCCTGGTGTACGTGGAACGCGACGACATGTAGGAGAGCGCGATGGCGCGGCGCCAGCGGTCGGAGCGGTTGGGAGCGGTATAGTGGAGCAGGAGCGAGTGGAAGAAGAGCCCGCCGCCCGCCTTCACCGGCGCCAGCTGCATGTCGGCCTCGTCATAGTATTCGGGATCGACCACGTAGTCGTCGGTCACGTCGATGTGGGGCTGCGGCCCCCACTTGTGGCTGCCGGGTATAACGGCCATGCAGCCGTTTTCTTCGGTGGCGTCGTCAAATGCGAACCAGCAAGAGCAGAGATCCATGGGCTCGATCGGCCAGTAGGGTGAGTCCTGGTGCATCCCTTTGGCTGAACCGACTTCGGGCGGTTTCAGCAGGACCGCATTGCGGAACATCTTGATGTCCGGACCGATGATCTGTTCCAGAACGCTGATGATGTTGCGGTTGCTTCCGAGCGCGTTGAAGCGATCGTCGGATTCGACAAGGCCGTCGATTTTGCGGATGCCGTCGCCCGGCTCATCGACGTGCAGTTCACCGCGCTGGACGCGCGGTTCGAGCTGTACGCTAATCCGCTCCTGCGAGCGGCCGCCGTGGGTATATTCGCGCATACGGGTACGGAGCCCCTCGACTTCGTCGGAATCGAGCAGTCCTTCAACGACCAGATAGCCGTTGCGCCGGTAGCTGTCGAGCTGCTCCTGGGTCAGTTTGATTGACATGTTGACTCCTTGGTTCTGAATCAGGCCGGTTCCTTGGTCATTTCGCCTTTGTCGGCGGCCGCGGCGTTCATGGTGGCCGCGGCTTTGTCCTGCGCCATTTCGGCGACACTCTTTGTGTGGAGGCGCGCCGCGCCTTTCCAGTTCTCCCGCAACTGCGAGCGGGTATTGTTGCGCTCAGCCTCATCCAGCCGGGCCTGCGCCGCGGGGACATGCTCCTGGTACTGGGGCAGCCAGCGCGCCTGGGCGACGAGCATCTCATCGGTCATCTGCCAGATCTCTTCGGGGTTGCAGACGGCCGCGGTGAGGGGGTCGTGCAGCATGGCCTGCTTGAGCAGCATGACATCGCCGTGGACGGCCGCTTCGACCGCCATGCGCTGGACCTGGACGCTGGCGGCGCAGGTGGCGGCGCAGGCCAGGGGCAGGTCGCCGACGACGGGCATGTTCATGCCGTTTTTGTCGACGTAGCCGGGGATCTCGATGCAGCAGCCGTCGGGCAGATTGGTGATATGGCCCTGGTTGATGATGTTGAAGTGGCCGCGATAGGGGCGCCCCGTCTCCAACCCTTCGATGATATAGGAGCCGTGCTCCTCGCTGCGCTTGTCCGCCGCGATGGTGGGCGGCTCCTGCTTCATCCAGTTGGGGAAGTCGGTCTCGAACCAGTTGCGGCCTTCGGTGCAGACGCGCAGGTAGCCGCCAGTCTCGCCATTGATCCAGCGGGAGAGGTCGATCCAGTCGTTGATCTCATCGGGGCGCTTGCGGTACCAGGGCACGTATTCGCTGACGTGGCCGTTGGATTCGGTGGTGTAGTAGCCGAAGCGGCGGATCATGTCGATGCGCAGCTTCTCAGTGGTGGGATATTCGGGGTGACCCTCGAACAGCTCCAGCATGCGCGGCACCATGTCGATGCCCCGCCACTGGACCTGAGTGTACCAGGTCTGGTGGTTGATGCCGGCGCAGATGATATCGACCTCATCGCGATGCACCGATTCACCGGCCTCGATCATGCCCTCCCGTTTGGCCCACTC
>DAOUHY010000023.1:0-3655 GCA_034428435.1 Caldilineaceae bacterium
GAGCTCCTTCGGCATGGCACCTGTTACGAATAGAGACACCAGGTCGGCGAGGCATGTTGTAGGAGAGGGGGCGTTGCGGGGGCGGAGCCCCCGCACAAGGGAGGGCCGAATAGGCCCGACCGCCCAGAACTGCAGTGGTCAGTGGTCAGAGACGGGGCCGCCACTGGCTCAGGGTTTGTCGCGAAATGGCTGCGGCTTCGCTGTACCCCAGGAATAGGAAATCTGGCCCCCGCTCTGGGATGACGTTTGTGCTGGTTGGTCTTGACCTGGGCGTTGGAATCGGGTAGGATATGCGCGCTTTGCGATTTTGCCGGTTTCCCACTTGAGTACTCGTGACAGAAGTACCAGAACGCGCGGGCTCCGGACCTACTTTGAAAGTGGGAACCCGGTGTTCGCTTCCTCGTCGGTCGGGGTCGAATGCGTGCAGCTGAGTGGGCGATAGCACCAGTCACTCGGTGAGCGGATAGCCCGGCTTTGACCCGGCACTTACTCATTTCCCTGCCCAAAACCGCACCCGCGCAGATATAGGGTGCGATTTCGATATAGCCTTAAATTTCACAGAGAGAGAAGAGAGATGAAAACTGAACCTTCGGCATGGGACGCCCTAAAGTTTCGTTGCATCGGTCCGCCGCGGGGCGGACGCGTTGTCGCGGTTGCAGGACACCCGACTCAGAGCAACGTCTTCTATTTCGGCGCGGTTGCGGGCGGGGTGTGGAAGACGGTGGACGGCGGCACCTATTGGGAAAACATTACGGACGGGCAGTTTAACGTTTCCTCGGTAGGGGCGATTGCCGTATCTGAAGCGGACCCGAATGTCATTTACGCGGGAACCGGCGAGTCAACGATCCGGCTGGACGTGAGCTGGGGGGACGGCGTATACAAGTCCACCGACGGCGGGGAGACGTGGAAAAACGTAGGGCTGCGCGACAGCCATCATATCGGCGAGATTCGGATTCACCCGCAAAACGCCGATATTGTCTATGTGGCTGCGCTGGGTCATGCGTTCGGGCCGAATGATGAGCGCGGCGTCTACCGCACCACCGACGGCGGCGAGACCTGGGAGCGCGTGCTGCACGTGAGCGATAGGGCGGGCGGGGTGGATCTGACGCTGGACGTCACCAATCCGCGAATCGTCTACGCTTCGATCTGGCAGGTGCATCGCCACTTTTGGGAGCTGGTCAGCGGCGGCCCGGACAGCGGGCTGTGGAAGTCGACCGACGGCGGTGACAGCTGGACTGATATCAGCCGCAATCCCGGGCTGCCGCAGGAAGGGATATTGGGGAAGATTGGCATCTCGGTTTCCCCGTCCCGACCCAGCCGGATCTGGGCGATCGTGGAGGCGGAGGAAGAAAAGTCGGGCGTTTACCGTTCAGATGATCGCGGGGCCAGCTGGGAGCATCTGACGAACAACCAGGACCTGTTGAATCGGCCATGGTACTACCTGCACATTTTTGCCGACCCACAGGATCCGGACACCGTCTACGTCAACAACTTGAAGATGTGGAAGAGCATTGACGGGGGCAAGGAGTGGAGCGAAATTACGACGCCGCACGGGGATAACCACGACCTGTGGATCGACCCGGCCGACCCGCAGCGGATGATCAACGGTAACGACGGCGGGGCCTGTGTCAGCTTCAATGGCGGCGAGACGTGGAGCACGATTTACAACCAGCTCACGGGCCAGTACTACCATCTGGACGTGGACAACCAGCAGCCTTATCATGTTTACGGTACGCAGCAGGACAATTCCAGCATTGCCGTGCCGAGCGCGACGGAGAAGGGTGCGATTCCCTGGGGTGACTGCTATCCGGCGGGCACGGGCGAGAGCGGGTATATTGCTGTGAAGCCGGACGATTCCAACATCGTTTACGTGGGTGCGGTCGGTTCTTCACCCGGCGGTGGGGGCGCGTTGCAACGGTACGACCACCGCACGAAGCAGATTCGCCTGGTCACGGTGTGGCCGGAGCCGTTCAGCGGGTTCGGGCCTAAGGAGATGAAGTACCGCTTTCCGTGGACGTTCCCGATCCTTTTCAGTCCCCACGACACCAATGTGTTGTATACGTGCGGGAATCACGTGTTTCGGACGACGGACGAAGGCAGCTCGTGGGAGATACTCAGCCCGGACCTGACGCGCAACGATGAAAGCAAACTGGAGGCGTCGGGGGGCCCGCTCACTTTGGATACGAGCGGGGCGGAGCATTACTGCACGATTTCAACGTTCATTGAATCGGCCCACCAAAAGGGTCTTTTCTGGGCGGGCAGTGACGACGGTTTGATTCACATCAGCGAGGACGGTGGGGACAGCTGGCGCAACGTGACGCCGCCGGAGCTGCCGGAGTGGAGTTTTGTGACGGTCATCGAGCCGAGCGTGCATGACGCTTCAACGGTCTATGTAGCGGCGACGCGTTATAAGCTGGACGATTACAGGCCGTATCTGTTCAAGACGACCGACCTGGGGCAGAGCTGGCAACGGCTCGACGGCAGCTTCCCGCAGAATGAGATCACGCGCATGTTGCGGGCGGACCCTGAGCGGGAGGGGCTGCTGTACGTGGGTACCGAGTCGGGCGTCTTCGTCTCGTTCGATGACGGCGGGTCGTGGCAGAGGATTCCGGGCAACCTGCCGGTGGCGCCGGTCTACGACATGATTGTCAAGGACGGTGACCTGGTTGTGGCCACGCACGGCCGCTCCTTCTGGATCCTGGATGATCTCACACCTCTGCGACAGATCAGCTCTTTGGGGGAATCCGAGGAAGGCGGGGCACGGCTCTTTCCGCCACGCGAAACGCTGCGGCGCTGGCTGCCGTGGACGGTTAGCGGATCGCGAGGCGATGCGCGCAACTATGCACTCGCCTTTGGGCAACTCATCACCTACCGGGACGAAGAGGACGACACCGGCGGGAGTACGCGCCGCGTCCTCGACGGGGGCGAGAATCCACCCCACGGCGCGATCGTCTATTACACGCTCCCGGGCGACGCGGAGGACGTCAGCCTGACATTTCTGGATGCGGCGGGCAATGAGATCCGGTCGTACGGCCCCAAACCGGCGAAGGAGGAGATGGAGAAGGAGAAGGAGGAAACTCCTTCCATTCAATACATTCCAACCAACGCAGGGCTCAACCGATTTGTGTGGAATATGCGTTATGCCGACGCCGAACAGCTGCCGGGCGACCCGTTTACGGAGAAGAGGGTCACAGGGGCGATGGCGTCACCCGGGACCTACCAGGCGCGCCTTACAGTAGACGGGGAGAGGCAGACAGAATCGTTTGAAATCTACATTGATCCCAAGTTGGATCGAAGCGAGGCGTCGATGCAGGCCCAGTTCGATCTGTGGCAGGAGGTAAACGCGAAGCTTACCGAGACACATAAGGCGGTAAAGCGGCTGCGCAAGGCGCGTGAACGCGTGACGGCCATGGCCGAAATGGTTGCGGAGAGCGAGGCTGACGAGCAGACGAAGTCGGCGGTCAAGGAGAGGGCAGTGCAGATTGGAGAACAGTTGGGAGAGGTGGAAGCTCAGCTGGTTCAGCCCGAAGCCAAGGTGGCGTTTGACAGGCTGCGACTGCAGACGATGCTCAACGCCAGGCTGCACAATCTCATCAGCGTAGTGTCCGCGGCTGACGATGCCCCGACAAAGCAGACGTATGACGTCTTTGGTGAA
>DAOUHY010000024.1:0-13829 GCA_034428435.1 Caldilineaceae bacterium
CATGGTGACGAGGCGGCGGTCGTTGGAGGGGTGGCCGTTCCACATGCCGTAGAAGCCGACGATGACGTTGCCGCGGTTCCAGAGGCTGGCGCCGAGGTGAATCTGTTCACCTGCACTGCCGCCCGTTACGGGAGAGCGGGGTGAAACGTTGGAACGGCGCATGCCCATGCAGGAGGCCTGCGACCAGTTCTCGAAGTTGTAGGAGATGTGGGAGACCAGCTGGCGAACGCCCCCGGCGTGCGAGCCACCCTGCCCGCACACATAGTAGCAGCCGTTGTGACGCGTTCCCCCTGCCATCTCCAGCCAGGACCCGACCGGATTGTTCGAAGACTCTCGCCATGACAGACCGTCGGCGCTGAATGCGGCGGCGAAACTGCTGTCATACTTGCGCGATTGGAAGAGCATGTTGAACTTGCGATCGGGGTCGGGATCGTCGGGGTCGTGGTAGACCACGCAGCTTTGGACGTGGTGCGAACCTTGATTCAGGTCGACGAGGTTGTTGTTGCGGTTGCCCTTGTATTCGACCAGTCCCAGATTCGGCTTGTGCCAGTTATAGCCGTCGGTGCTGGTGGCGAAGCAGACGCGCTCGAACCAGCCGGAATCCCGGCCCTGGCCGAGATACCACATCCGGAGCTCGTCGCCGACGCGGTGAACGGTACCGTAGTAGACGACGCGCTCGCTGTCTGGGGCGTCTTCTTCGCCCAGATCGACGACGATGCGTGTGCGTCCGCATGGGGTCATGTGGCCTTCGAGGTGGAGCTCGACGCCGCATTGGAGTGGGAGGCTGTGGTCGTCGAAGGGAAAGAGGACGATCTCATCCAGACGTTGCCGGGGACCGCCGTTGTGAATGTGCATCCAAGGCTCCTGAACAGACTTTTGGGTAAAGGCTGGCAGGCGAAGGGCTAGCGGGCCTTTGACACTGCCAGGTTTTCAGACCATTTCAGGCTGCAGCGCGCCTTCCCCAAAGATAACGTTGAATGTCTCCCCGTTTTCTGCCTTGGTCACCGCGTCCATGTAACAGGCGCTGAAGGCGCGCCTGGGTATGTCGGTGTTGTTGATATTGGAGCTGTGAGGCAGATGATTGTGAAGCAGGACGCTCTCGCCCGCTTCCATCTCCAGAAAGACTGTTTCGGCATCGCGAGTCAGTTCCTCTGCCTGCTCAAGAGTCAGAAAGCCGGACCCGCTGGTCGGGTTTATCAGAGTGTGGTGGGCGCCGGGCACGATCTCAACGCAGCCGTTGGCGATGGTTGCGGGATCGAGGGCCGTCCAGATTGTGATCAGGGGGTCGCGATCGAGATATCTCCAACGGTCCTGGTGCCAGATGAGGGGTGTTCCCTCGCGGGCCGGCTTGTTCATGAACATGGCGCGGTAACAGGCTACGGTGGTCTCCTCTCCGTAGGCGCGCGCACAGATGTGGCGGAAGAGCGGCTTCTGCATGTAGGCGAGGAACAGGGGATCGTACTCGAGGTCCTGGATCTTGCGGTAGCTGAGCGTGGCGCCTTTGTGGCCCTTTGTCTGAGGACCGGGTTTGCCTGTGCCTGGTTCGCGGTCCAGCTGCATGGCGATCCGGTCATAGTCGAGCGGCGCCCGCCCAGCATGATGTCATCCATGCGCAACTGGAGAGCGTTAAGTTCCTCGTGGGTCAGTATTTTGCCCAGGGGCAAGAATCCTCGCGCTTCGAACTGTCGCCATTGTTCGTTTGAGAGTGTTTCGGACATTCTGTTCTCCAATCTGTTCGAGCATCCGTCTGAACGGATTGCTCAAGCTCTTCTACTTTAGAACGGGGTTCTGGGCGGTTCCGGCAAGCCTTTTTTCCAAGATTGGTCTTATCAGTTGGTCCAAATCGTCAGGCCTAGTCAATGCGCGTCCTGAGTCTGACCAGCCATTCCGTCACTTCGGGCGGGTCTATGGTGAGCGAGTACAGTTTGGTTCCGGGCGAAATGTAGAAGCGCAGTTTGACGTAGAACTCCGAATGGTTCAGCTGGGGAAGACGTGCGATGCGGTCATCGCCGACGCCGGGCCATCCTGGTTTGCCGTTCCAGGAGAGCGCGCTGTCGAGCGTGTCTTCGCGAATCGGATCGCAGTCGGCGGCGGTGAATCCCGGTATCGGGTGGCCGGTGTCTTCGAGGAGCTCGTAGCGGAGCTTGCCGGCGCCGGCATCAGCATTGACCCTGATCTGGCCGCCCTGCTCCTGGCGGAAGCGATGGGTTGTGAGGATGCCAGGCGCGTAGGACTCCGCTTCGACGCTGACGTAGCCGTCGGGGCGGAGGACGGCGACGCCTTTGCCGCGGCGGTTGGGCGTTGAGTAGGGGCCCTGCCAGGGCTGGGCGCTGTAGCCGTTGTGGGTCAGGTTGCCGGCCATGTAGTAGAACCAGAGCTGGTTGTCGTGGAGGATAGGGCCGTCGGCGTAGACCATGCCGTAGTCCCAGGCGCCGGGTTCGCCGCGGCCGATGAAGGGTTCGCGCCAGCGGGTCCAGGCGACGGTGTCGCGGCTGACTGCCAGCTGACTCTCGACGAAGCCGTCGACGCGGGCGGCCAAGGCGTTCCCGCCCTTCTCGTCGCCCCAGTAGCTGGCGGCATCTTCGATTTCGTAGGGTTCGGTCAGGTCGGTCTGAAAGGCCTGGAGCGTGATGATGTGGAGGCCGCCTTCTGTGCGGGCGACGGGGTCGAAGCCGGCGGAGTAGAATTCGGTCCCGGGCGGGTCCTGGAGGTCCTGTTCGATGACGGTGCGGAGGCCGGACCAGCTGAGAAAGTTCTGGCTGTCGCGGCGGCCGAGGACGCGGGTGCGGCGGTTGGAGCCGCGCTGGGAGTAGTAAACGTAGGGCGCGTCCGGGTTGATGACGCCGCCGAAGGTCTCATGGGGGGAGCCGAAGTTGAACCTCATCTTCTGGTCGCTGTGGGGGCCCTCCGGGGATAGATGCCAGTCGTAGCCGTCGGCGGAGTAGCGGGCGAGCCAACGGGGGTCTCCTGTCGGGGATACACCGCTTGGTTTGTTGTCGATCTGTTTCCAACGGCGGGTTTCGTCCGGTTCGCGGGGGTCCAGGATGGTTATAAGGTGGTCGGCGCTGCCGGTGGTGATGTTGTTGCGGGTCGAGCCGTCGAACTCGACGAGATTCAGGATGGGCCGTTCCCAATTCAGCCCGTCGTCTGAATCAAGGGCGCAGTAGAAGGTCTGGTCTCCGGTCCAGGCGCGGTAGTACATGCGAAAGCGGCCCGTGCTTTCGTCGTAGATGACGCGGCCGGGCTGGGCGGAGTTTGCGTCCCAGGGTTGGTCAAAGGGGATGGACAGGGGCGAGTCGGGGGTGAGTTTGCGGGGCCGGTTGAGGACGCGGCGGGCACCGGACAGGGACTCGATGAAGTAGTCATCGATGAAGAGTTGCTTTCCGGGAGAGAGTTCCATTTTGGGGAAGCCTTTCAGTTGGGAAGCTTCAATTGAAGAAAACTAAGGAGCGAAATCGATTCTGTTGGTGAGGCGACACGGAAAACTACCTATGTTTCTGAGAACCGAACTACGCTCTTACCAAGTCTGACAGTTCCAGTTCGTCCCCTTGGAATCTCTTGATGTTAATCGACTTGTACTCTATTTCATCGATTTTTCCAGTCAGATCCGGCCTTATCGGCGACTTATCTAGTCTTATTCTTTCATATATTATGACGTAACTTACCGTTGGCCTTGATATGCTCCTGCCTTCTTCAATGTCGCAGACGGAAAGCAGGTAGTCCATAAGAGGTCGTGATCGCAAGAGCTGCTCTTCAGGGTCTCCCTTTGAACCCAGGTTCTTTTTCAATTCCACGAATACTGCGTGGTCTTGGCCCTCGCGCCTCAAGACCAGGAGAAAGTCGCAAATCTTTCTCCGGCTGCCACTCTTCAGATAAGTAAGGTGATTCAGTTTCCCCTTCCCACCCATCCGAATCGTGGTACAGGGATCTGCGAGGCCCACCACCCTTACCCTCATATTTGCGCCTCTTTCGCGAAGAGTGATGCTAGTTCCTGTTTCTGTCGATGCCCGGATAACCTTCTCGTCCAATATGCGCTCTATGAGGGAACTAAGCGTCACGTCATTCAACTCCGTCGCGCGCCAGATGGGTAGCAAGCTCGTTTGAGACACGATTTATTTCACTAATCGTACTGTCGAAAAATGGCATGTCGATTCCAAATTCGTCAATAGTACATGGGGTCAACGAGTTATTTTCCGCCACGTATGCCCGGACCAGTTCTGCAGGGAGTAAGTCGTTTTTCTTGTATTTCAGCTTTTTAGCGAGCTTGCTTTTGCCCACGAATGAACTGCTCAACATAATGAGGTTATTGATTTCCTTAATGAGATAGTCGCTATGGGTTGTTACGAGGACCTTTACGCCTGCCCCGACAACCCGCGCCAATAGACGTGCAAGTTGAATTTGATTGGAAGTATCGAGATGACTCTCTGGCTCGTCAATGATAAGGAGGTGGTTTTCTTTTGCTACATGGCGCAAGAAAAAGTAGAAATCAGATAAACCGCGTGCTGAAGAAGAGGACCTGTGCAACGGAATACTGAAACTGCGCTCTTTGCGCGCCTTGGAAATAAATCTTATCTCATCATTTGTACTTCTGTAGTACCCGCCCATCATGTCCCTAATATTGTTGAAAAGTTTTTCCTCGAAGATCTCGCTCTTTTCCTTCTGAACATTAGAAATATCTCTCGTATAGTCGATGTTGTCCTTTATGGGGAGGGCGTACCGGCTGGTCGTACTTTCGATTAGTTCGAAAGGCGAAAAGGCGTCTCTATCTCTGTCGTCCCCCATTTTCTGCAATAGATCTACAAGTCTGTTCTTGGTGAAATCAAGCTCTTTGTAGAAGAGTGATATCCCGAATCGCTCCGCTGAAAGAACGAAGGGATCAGCGAATAAGTCATGCAACAAGAACCGAAGATACAAAATCGATAGCCAGTACTCGTCCAGACCGTCCTCTTCCGGGTCGCTACATCCCATTTTAATTTCAGAACCATCGTATTCGATAGTGTAGGCTTTGTCCCCCCGCAAGTG
Organism: Caldilineaceae bacterium; assembly: GCA_034428435.1. Taxonomy (GTDB): domain Bacteria; phylum Chloroflexota; class Anaerolineae; order Caldilineales; family Caldilineaceae; genus Bin5. Next base: position 5,023 of record DAOUHY010000024.1, read on the forward strand.
TATTTCTAGATTACGAACTTCCGAAAAGCCATTACCCACCTCGACGTCAACTCTAGCTTTCTTCCAGGCGTCCTGTGGCGAACTGAAGACAGTGGCAATTGCGCCATCCGAAAATTCACCTGCCAGCCTTGCCAGCACCAATTCGCGTTCCTTGCTCAGCGTGTCTCGGTCAACTTGGCGCGTGGCAAAGCCTCCTGCCAGTGTTTCTCCAATTAATCTTGCTGAGTGTGGTGTCGACTTTCTGTCGAGAAAGTAATCGTCCGCATTGGGCCATCCCTTCCAAAGTTTCAAGAACCCGTAAAGTGTATACGCCAAGTAAGTCTTGCCGGTGTTGTTACGGCCTGCGATTACGGTTAGATTTCCAAGTTTCAACTCGGCATCTGTGATAGGGCCGAGATTCCTGAACCGAAAACTGACTGACGGGTTCTCAAGATTGTCACTCCGTTGCATCGTACTCTTCCCTCTAGTCTTCATCCTCTCTTAAGGATACGACTAGGAACTTTCCCTCTGGAAAACTTGCACTACAGGCGATGAAGCAACTCTACAGAGTCTACCAAACGACTTAATTTAGGCCTTTATCCCTGTCAACGCGATTCCCTGGATGAAGTGCTTCTGGGCAAGGAAGAAGACGATGAGGATGGGCACGATCATCATGGTTGAGGCGGCCATGAGGGGGCCCCACATGGTGCGGCGCTCGAACATGAAGGCCTGGAGGCCGAGGGAGAGGGTGAACTTTTCGCGGGTGTTGAGGAAGATCAAGGGGCCGGTGAAGTCGTTCCAGGCGAACATGAAGCTGAAGATGGCGACGGTGGCGAGGGCGGGCTTGGCGAGGGGCAGGATGATGGTCCACCAGATGCGCAGGCGGGAGGCGCCGTCGATGATAGCGGCCTCTTCAAGCTCCATGGGGATGGTGAGGAAGAACTGGCGGAGCATGAAGATGTAAAAAGGCGTGCCGAGCATGGCGGGGATGGTCAGGGGGTAGAAGGTGTCGATCCACTCCAACTCAGCGAAGAGGAGATAGAGGGGCACGAGCATGACGATGTAGGGGATCATCATCTGGCTGACCATGACCATGAAGATGAGGTCGCGGCCGGGCGCGCGCAGGCGCGAGAAGGCGTAGGCGGCGAGCGAGCAGGTGAAGACGGCGCCGAAGACGTGGGCAAGGGCGATGACCAAGGTGTTGAAGAAATAGAGGTGCATCGGGGCATAGATGAAGACGGCGGGAAAGTTGCCCCAGATGAATGGATCGGGCACCCAGATTGGCGGGAAGGCGAAGATCTGGCGATCGGCTTTGAGTGATGTGCTGACCATCCAGACGAAGGGGAGCGCGAAAATAATTGCGCCGAAAACGAGAAGCAGTTGTGTGCCGCCGCGTTCGAGCAGGCGGCGAAGAGGTTGCCATCTTGCGCCGGGATGGATTTCGCGGGCGGGTTGGGGTCCGACGGCCTGGTCGCGTAACATGGCGCTAACTTTGCTCCGCTTCGTAGTAGACCCAGCGGCTGGCCAGCTTGAATTGGGCCAGGGTGAGGGCTAGAACGGCAACAAAGAGGATCCAGGCCATGCTGGCGGCATAGCCCATGTCGAGTAGGACGAAGGCGCGGCGGTAGAGGTAGAGCATGTAGAAGAGGGTCGATTCGGCGGGGCCGCCGCCGGTCATGACGTAGGCGGTAGTGAAGACCTGGAAGGAGGCGATGACGCTGAGAACGAGTATGAAGAAGAGGGTGGGGCTAAGCATGGGGATGGTGACGTGTTGGAAGCGCTGCCAGCGGTTGGCGCCGTCGATTTCGGCGGCTTCGTAGAGATGCTGGGGGACGCCCTGGAGGCCGGCGAGGACGATGATCATGGCGGCGCCGGAGCCCCAGAGCGCCATGAGAATAAGGGCCGGTTTGGACCAGGTTAGCGATGCCAGCCAGAGCGGTCCTTCGATGCCAACCATTGCCAGGGTCGAGTTGATTAGGCCCCACTCGGGCTGCAGAATCCAGACCCAAAGGATGGCGCCGGCGACGATGGGCACGATAGACGGTACATAGAAAAGGGTGCGGTAGACGGCGATGCCGCGCGCTTTCTGGTTGAGCAGGAGAGCGAGCAGTGTGGCGACGATGACGTGAAGCGGCACGAAGACGAGGACATAGTAAAGCGTGTTGCCCATCGACATTCCGAAGCGGCTGTCGTCGGTAAAGAGCTCAATGTAGTTGGCCAGACCAACCCAGCGGGCGGGGGTCACGATTTCGTAGTCCATGAAGCCCAACACGAAGGAGGCGACGACCGGGCCGATCACGAAGGCGAGGAAGCCGATGCCCCAGGGGAGGAGAAAGAGGTAGCAGGTCAAGGCCTCGCGGGCGGCGTTGGTGAGCCGAGGTTTGGGTTGGGCAGTGGTCATGGCGGCTGTCCCGGTAGGTGGCGCGGCCAGAGGAAGTGGCAGAACCGGAACGACGGAAGGCCGTCCGGCTCTACCAGCTCCCGATAGCGTTTAGGCGGACTCGAGATTCTCCCAAGCGGCGTCCAGCGCTTTCTGGACGTCGGCGTGGGAGGCGTCGAGCGCCTCTTGGGGGGTCTGCTTCTTGGTGAGGGCGGACTCCCAGGCGTTCTTGAAGCCGATCCAGAGTTCGGCGGCAGCGAGGCCGGCGATCTGGCCACAGCCTACAGAGAAGGTCTCGGAATCGAGGTATCTCTGCATCATGATCTTCTGGCGTTCGGGCAGGACGGAGTAGTACTCGTCCAGCATGAACTGCATTGCGGGCTGGTAGACGGGCGGTGTGGGGGCGAAGATGGGTTCGCCGGGCAGCTGCTGACGGGCCCACTCGGCCTTTTCGAGCTCAAGGCCGACGGTCCCAGCGGCACGCACATATTTCTCGCTGATTACCCACTTGAGGAACTCCCAACCCTGTTCGACGAGCTCGGTATTGGGGTCGATGACGAAGGTCCAGCCGCAGGACCAGTTGACCTGCGCGCCTTCATTTGAGGGTGAAACAGGCATGAGGCCGGTGCCGTCGTAGTCGAGGTCAGGGAACTTGGCGTAGCGACCGATCATCCAGTTGCCGTAGGAGCACATGGAGACCTGGCCCTGGGCAAAGGGATCGACGGGCTGGCCGGCGAAGCCTTCCATGAAGGAGGAGGCTGCGGCGTTGCCACCGCCGAACTCGTCGATCATGTGCACGCACCACTCCAGGGCTTCGACCCATGGCTCGGTGTTGATGAGGTTGGTGCGGCCGTCTTCGGACTGGCTGACACCGCCATTTTCCATGGCGTAGATGAGCAGCTGATCGGAGAGTCCGGGCGGGAAGTGGGGAAGGAAGCCGTAGCGGACGATCTTATCGCCCTCCATCTTATTGAGCCGCGGCGCCATCTCCATGATGTCGTCCCAGGTTTCGGGGCCAACATCGGGGTCGAGACCGGCTTCTTCGAAGTGGGTACGATTCCAGAAGAAGTAGCGGGTGCCGGCGGTATGGGGCAGGCCGTAGAGCGTGCCCTGCCAGGTGAGGTCGGCGATGGGGCCGGCCATGAAGTTACCCTTGTCGAGGTTGTCCCGTTCCAGGAGGTCTTCGATAGGGCGGTAGAGGTTGCGGCTGGCAAACTGACGGAAGGTGTGACGGTTCTGGTAGGAGACATCGGGTCCCTTACCGGCGGCGACGGCAGTGACGTACTTGGGCGTGCCGTAGACGGCTTCGCCGAGGTCGCCGAGCGAGATGGTGATGTCGGGGTGCTGTTCCTGGAAGACCTGGATAACGCCCTCGGTGGTGGGGTTGATGCGCCACCAGATTTGGATGTTTACCGGTTCGTCGGCGGGCGCCGCCATGTCGCTGGCTGCTTCAGGGCCGGGGGCGACGCAGGCGGCGAGGGTGAGGCCGGCCGCTGCGGCGGTGCCCTTCAGAAAGCTGCGGCGGCTGACGCCGGAATGGACGACTGTTGTTTCCTCGGTAGTGACTCTAGCCATGTTAGCTATTCTCTCCTTTGCGATGCAGATTGTCTGAAAATGCTGATTGTTGGGGTATTTTCTCGTTTCAGTTCAAGCCATTGATCCTCCTGTGTCGGTGGGGACTGTAGGCGAAGATTTCGAGAGCTCTTTGAAGGATGCTACGGACCTGGAATCGTGGCAGTCGGCATGTGCGAACAGGCAGGAATGGTCCTGTTGGTGGAGACAGCAACAGTTTATCGTCTGCCAAGCAGTCGGAGGGAAAATCATTTGGCCGGGCAGGGCTGTGGAAGAGTTCAGGGTCATTTCTTACCGCACGGGACCTTCGGGAGTTGGCCCCCGGCGTCGCATACCCAAAGCGCGTGTAATTCTATCGGATGCGGCAGGGAAAAGCAACATTTTTGCAGTGTGCGTTGTGGGCTGGCGTGGTTGTCTGAATCAGGATTTGCTGGATTTTCAAGGATTTTCAGGATGGCGGATGTCTCCTGGCGCGGGATTGGTGGGGCAGGTGTTTGCGAGAGTTGTACGAGAGCTTTACGAATGTCCCGAGGTGATTAACTGTCTGTGCGCGAAAGGAGCAGAAAAGTCGGGTCATGTCGGGTCATGTCGGCATAAGTCGGGCAAAGTCGGGTGTTATATTTATGTTCCGCCAGATTCAGCGGTGCGATTTTGCATAGGTTTGACCGTTTTGGGGGTCGATTTCCGGTTCCGGCAGCCTTTTTGGGGGCTTCTCGGAGGCAGAAGCAGGTCGATTACCGTGTCTTTGGGGTGCCGTATGTCGTGAATTGGCGGATTTGGTCGATTCATGTCGGGTCTAGTCTGCAAAAGTCGGGTCATGGCGGGAAATGTCGGGTGCATGTCGGCTTGAGTCAGATTGGCTCGTGTATTCTGGCTTTTGTTGCAGAGCGCATTTTGCTTCTGACGCCCCTCATTGGGGGGCGGTTCCCGGACTGGGTAGCCACTAAGAGATTTACGGACGCAATTCTCGCGCAGACCCCCGTGCCGGATTCCAGGACATGCTTGGGTGGTCGACAAGCGGGTGCTGTGGGCGTGGAGTCAGCGGCGCGATCGTGTCTTTGCTTGTAACTGCCGGTGGTTGCAGAGAGTTCATTTCCGGGCCGTTCATTCAGTCACATTGTAACACAGAAAAGTTGCCATTTTGGCGGCAATTTTGCGCAGTTTTTGTGTTCGAGTTTCGAGAGTTGGGGGGCGTTGTGGTATCGATGACCCGAGATTTGCGAGGATCCACAATGGCACCCACAAGGGGTGCCCCTACGGGGGGATACGAGGTTCGCTTGGGCTCCGAAAAGGGGCACACGCAAGCGGTGCCCCTACGGGGGGATACGAGGTTCGCCTGGGCTCCGAAAAAGGGCACCCACAAGGGGTGCCCCTACGGGTTGGTGCGAGGGAGGACAGGCCTTCTGTGTTTTCTGTGGTTGGATTCCGGTGAAGGGCGGGATTTTTGGCGAGACACTCTCCACGTTTTCTGGCTTGCGGTGGTATAATTGGCGTCGCTGGCACTGGGCTTGGATAGAATGACTTGCTGCCGGAGTTCGGGGGCCAAACACCGCGATTCGAGCGAACCCTACCTTCTCAAAGAGGATAAAGCGATGCCACTGGACAAGACTCTTGAAGAGCAACTCCTGCATTTGAAGCTGGACGGGTGGTGCGTTGTCGAGGATGTGATCCCTGCGGATGAAGTTACGGCGGTGCGTGAAAGTGTGGCGGCGGCGACGCTGCGGCACAAGCGGCCGGACGCGCCGGCGAACATCGGCCATCGTTCGGGGTTGATCAATTACGATCAGTCTTTTGCGCCCTATTTGGTGAGACCCGGTTTCATCGGACTGATCAGGGCGGCGTTGGGTACGAACGTGCGCGTTTCCTATACGACGGCGATGGTCAACTATCCGGGCAACGATCGGGGGGGCTTGCACTCTGACTGGCCGTTTAACCAGCGCAATGCAGGGCACATTCCGGCTCCGTATCCGGATATTGTGGCCCATTTCACGACGTTGTGGATGCTGTCTCCGTTCATCGTGGAGAACGGCGCGACGATCATCGTGCCGGGAAGTCACCGGATGGAGACGAACCCGAGCGCGGCGGGTTGCAGCCACGATGAGGACACGCCCTATCCGACTGAGATTCAGGCGACGGGCGAGGCGGGCAGCGTGCTGGTGATGGATAGCCGCATGTGGCACGCGGCGGGCGCAAACCGCACCGACAGCGCGCGGGTGGCGATTGCGATCCGGTTCGCGCCGTGGTGGCTGAACCTGAACGGGCTGCGGCCGGGGTCGAGAGAGCGGGCGAGACAGATGGAGGCAACGGGTCTGTCGGAGAATGAGGTCGCGGCGGTTAAGCCCGAAGTACTTGCGGGTTTGCCTGCAGAAGTGCAGCCGCTGTTTGAACACTGGGTGGAGGGCTGAGTGAACACAGATCGTCTGGCGGCATCACTGGCCAAAAAGGTTGATCCGCAGCGGATTCTGCGACTCACCTTGGACATGGTGCGCATTCCGAGTCCGCCGGGAGCGGAGCGGGCCGTTTCTGAGTTTTACGCTGATGAGTTGCGGGCGGCGGGACTGGAAGTGGAGATGGACGATGAGTTTCCGGATAGCCCCAGTGTGGTGGCGCGGCTGCGAGGCAGGAACCGTGGACCCACGCTACAGCTTGACGGGCATACGGATACGGTTGATTTGCCCGGGCCGGAGCCGCGGTTTGAGGGTGGGTATATCCACGGGCGGGGATCGGAGGATATGAAGGCGTCGCTGGCGGCGATGGCGGAAGCGGCGCGCGTCCTATGCGAAGCAGGGGTTGAATTGAACGGCGACCTGTTGCTGACAGCGCACGGGCGTCATGAGAGCGCCACGAACGAGACGCTAATTTCGCTTATCGGGAAGGGCGTTCACGGGGACGCGGTGATTGTCACCGAGCTGGGCGGGAAGGTCCTGCCGATTACGGGCATGGGCCTTGTTTTCTGGGAGCTCAGGATTGCGGGGGACGAAGAGGGAATACACGAAACTGTGGCCGAGGCGGGGGCTCCTCATGCGGTGATGGCCGGGTACCGGGCTGTGCAGCTGTTGATGGAGAAGGCGGCAGAGCTTGCCGAGATTCGGCACCGGTATTTGGGCGCGGAGTCGATCTTCATTGGGCGGGTTCAAGGTGGGGACTACTTTAACCGCATGCCGGCGGGGTGCGTTATCGGCGGCACGCGACGGTTCGGCCCGGGGTGCAGTCTGGGCGAGATCCGGGAGGAGTTTCGACAACTGGCGGCACGGGTGCAGGAGGAGAGTGGGGCGGAGGTCGAGGTGTGGCTGGATGGGATCGAGGGCTACAGTGTCGACGAAGGCGAGCCGCTGGCGAAGGCGCTGCTGCGGTCTCATGAGCAGGTGACCGGCAGGAAGCTGCCTCTGGCGGGAACGAGAGCTGCGGCGAACGTTCCCCACTTCGTGCATTTGGCGCATGTGCCCGCGCTTTACTACGGCGCCAGCTACCTGACGGCACATTCGGAACTCGAGCGGGTTGAACTGGCCCAGGTCGTGCGGGCTACGAAGGTTTACATACATGCCATCCTCGCCTACCTGGGCGTAGCGGAGTCAAGCAGATGAGTGAAAAGCGAAGGGTCGTGGTTACTGCCAATATCTTTCCGGGGCTGGAGGTTGAACAGGATGTCTTAGGGCAGTACAACGTCGAACTGGAAAAGATCCCGTGCCGAAGCCAGGATGAGCTGGCCGCGGCCGGCAGGGATGCCACTGCACTTATTGTTGGCAATGTAAGGATTGATGCGGGTGTGCTATCGCATTTGCCCCAGTGTCTGGCGATCGTCAAACCCTCGGTGGGCGTGGACAACATTGACATTGAGGCGGCGACGGAGGCGGGCGTGTGTGTTGCCAACGTGCCCGACTACGGGACGGACGAGGTGGCTACGCACGCGATGGCGCTGCTGTTGAACGCGATCCGCTATGTTGACGCAGAAGCGGCCAAAGTGCGCGCTGCAAGCTGGCAGCCCAAGCCTCCATACCCGATCCAGCGGAGCGCGGGGCGTACGCTGGGCATCATCGGTTTCGGCCGCATCGGCCAGTCGGTTGCGAGGAAGGCGTCCGGTTTTGACTGGCGTCTGCTGGCGTGGGACCCTTACGTCAGTGATGACGAGATACGAGGCAAGAACGCGGAACCCGCTGACTTTGAAATGCTGCTGGCGCAGTCGGATATGGTCACTTTGCATCTGCCGTTGTCGGAGGAGACGCAGGGGATGATCGACGCGAGCGCGCTGGCGAAGATGAAGACGTCGGCATTCCTGGTGAACACGGCACGCGGGGGCATTGTCGACTCGACGGCGCTGGTTCAGGCGGTCGAGTCGGGGCAAATTGCGGGGGCGGCGCTGGATGTGGTCGACGAGGAGCCGCCGGCGCCGGACCATCCACTGTACTGTACGGAGCGGATTCTGGTGACGGCGCATGTGGCGTGGTATTCGGAGCAGGCTTTCCGGGACGTGCGCGTGAAGGCGGTGGAGGAGGTGGCGCGGGTGTTGGGAGGTCAGTTGCCGCGAAACCTGCTCAATCCGGGGGTGAGGCCGCGTTTTGATGTGCGCGGGGCAGAGTAAAATTATTGCATTTCTATCCAGCCGCCTGTCCGCCTGTGTGTTTTTTGGACGGCTACGTTGAGCGGGGAAAAGAGCTCTGTGAGGATGCAGGCGTACAAGGATTTCGGTGCCTGCGATGCAGACCCATTCTTATGAGAGAATCGTGAGAATGCAAGAAGCAAGCGTGGAGAAACTTGAGGCGCCTCTTCCAAAGGAGCTTGTCCAGGAGTTGAGCGAATTCTGGCAGACGATACCGGAACTTCAGACCAATGAACGGTGGCGGCGTGAATTGCTTGGCCTCGACCCGTCTCACAACCG
>DAOUHY010000025.1:0-3159 GCA_034428435.1 Caldilineaceae bacterium
AATGGCAGCTCCGCGTCAATTTGCAAGCCTTCGGGCCCCGCATCAATCCTGTGCTGGTCGACCTGCCGGCTCAACTCGCGCCGGAAGCGGTCAATGTTAGCCGCCTCCAGCGTCACCCCGGCCGCGCCCGGGTGCCCGCCGTGATGCATCAGCAGCTCCGCACACCCCGCGATCGCCCCGCCAATATCCACCCCCGCCGTGCTGCGCGCGCTGCCCCGCGCCGGCTCCCCAGGTGCACTGCACAGCAGTACCGTTGGCTTGTGGTATGCCTCAACCAGCCGCGCCGCAACGATGCCGATGATCCCCGCATGCCAGTTGGGATTGGCCAGAACGATCGCATTGAAATCCAGCAGAACCGGCTCCCGCTCCAACATGTCGAACGCCGTCTGCGTAATCTGGCTGGTCAGCAGCCGCCTCTCGTTGTTCAGCCGCTCCATCTGCGCCGCCAGCTGCCCCGCACGGATCGCGTCATCCGTCGTCAGCAGTTCTACAGCCACCGTCGCATCATCCAAGCGCCCCAGCGCGTTCATGCGCGGCCCGATCTGAAAACCGATCGCCTGCGCGTCAACGCTTTCAGGGGACAGCCTGGCGCTCTCCATCAGCGCCTTCAGCCCGATCCGTTCCGTCCGCCGCAGCCTGTCCAACCCAATCTGAAGCAGGTAGCGCGTGTCATGCATCTGCTCCGCCACGTCCGCAACAATGCCCAGCGCCACCAGGTCCAGAAACTGCGCCGCGCCCTCGGGGTCACCCGCCAGCTCGTACAGCCGCTGCACCAGCTGATAGGCCACGCCCACACCGGGCAGCGTACGCAACGGATCATCAGCACGCAAGAACTTGGGGTTGACGATCGCGTCCGCCCGTCGCACGCTCTGCTCACCGGCCACGTCCGCCGCTTCACCGCATGGAGGCTCTTGGCCCGCTTCAGCGTCGGCAAACTCAACCGGCAAGTCATGGTGGTCCGTGACCACCACCGTCAGCCCGGCCTCCTTTGCCATGCCGATCCCCTCACCATCCCCGATGCCCGTATCGCAAGTCAGCAGCACCTGCGGCTCAAAGCTCTTATCCTCCAGCAGCGCCTTCAATTTCTCGGGCTTGATGCCGTGCCCTTCACTGAAGCGGTTCGGCACGTGAAAGCGCACCCGCTGCGGCCCCGCCAGCTCCTGCAGCGCCGCCACCAGCAACGTCGTGCTCGTCTGCCCGTCAACGTCGAAGTCCCCCCAGACCAGGAAGTTCTTACCCTGCCGGACCGCATCCATCAGAAACTCCGCCGCCCGGTCCAGTCCCACCAGCGCGCTCGGCCGCGCCGGCACATACGCCGCACTGTTCAGAAAAGGCAGCGCCTCCTCCACAGTGGTCATCCCCCGCCGCGCCAGCAACCGCGCCACCAGAGGATGCCCACCCACAGCAGCCCGCAGCGCCGCTGAAGGCTCAACATGTGGTCTCAGAATCCAGGGCTGGGAGGGCATTGTAAGCAATGTGGGCAGCGATGTTCGACCAACGGGGTCAGAGATGCCACCCGTTTTCCCGAATTGCGCTGCTGACCTCTTCTTCCAGAGCCGCAAACGCACTCAGCTGTCTCAACGGCGCATAATCACCTATGAATTCGGTGACGCGTTCCGCATGTTTGGTTACCCGGAAGCTTCTCAGCCGTCGTCTGTTGAGGTCACTGGCTTGAATGAGTAACTGGCTCAGGACACCCTTTGGATCGGGTAGACTTTCCAGCCGACTTACTGCGGGCAGTTCTAGTTGACCCGTATAACGCCTGTTTCCTGCTGCTGCCTTGATAGCGTCTTCATCTATCAAGAGCCAGGCCTCTTGCATCCGGACAGGAATTACGCAGACGTACGCGGGCGACAGGCCATCTGGTATAGCAGCAATCGCCTCATGTATCTCTCGTATGCGTTTCTCTCGAGGCTCTCTGTCTGCATCTCGGTGAACAAACAGGAGATCACAGGGGTAAAACGCAAGGCTGCGTTCTATCTTGTCTGCCAACTTTGGTCTGTCAGGAAGCGGCAAAATGCCAAGATCTGCCCAAGCCGCTTGAATGGGACAGCGTACTCCATTCTCAATCAACAACCAGTCCAGGACAGGAAGAAGTGCCCTATCGCTACCTCCTTCAGCAACCAGCGTATAGCGTAGTTCCTCCATCGTCAGTACAGTTCCACATTTTCCATCAGAAGACTCAGTTGACTACCGTTATTCGGTATAGGATTCAGATAGTATAGCAAGCGTCCTTTCATCACAGTTCTCTCCCCAGGGGACGCCTCGCCGCGCCAATTGTCCGGCAGCCATCTGAAGACCGCCTTCTGAAAGCGCTTGTCATCGCGGATGGCCTGTTCCGTCTCCGCTATAAGTAAGCTTTCGGGCGGAACAAGATGTACAACCGCTGGAGAATGGGTATTTACGATCACTTGGCGAAGAGGATTGTCCTTAGCAACAGGCCTTGAAACGTCGACCGCAATGTCCTGAAGCAACTCCAACATGGCCGCAATTCGTTCAGGATGAATTCCGTTTTCCGGCTCCTCCAAACAGATGACGCCCTGGGCAGAGGGATCGAGCGCCAGCACTGCCAGCGCCAGAAATCGTAGCGTGCCGTCGGACAGAGATCGGGCGGGGTAGGTCGTGCCATTCTTGTCCTGAACTTGCAAGGTCAGCAACTGCCTCCTCTCATCTCTATCGATACTGACCTCATATACATCGTCAATAAGGTCAGTCAACCTCAAAGCAATCTGTTCGTAGACCCAAGTATCATGGTCATCAGTACTTTCCGGACTCTCGGAGTGCGCTAGCGCATAGAGGGTTGCAGGTAGGTGGGAGCCATCGGGACGCATCCCTGGAGGTGTCATGAAATCGTCGGGCCTGCGCAACGACGAAGGTTCTAGTTGGAGCAAACGCCAAGATTGCATCTCGCGCCGGGCAAGCAGAGCGGTTGGACTTTCGGTCGCGTTAACGGTTGAGAGTAAGGTTCGAGGAAGATTGCTTGCTGAGAATGACTGAGGGCGCCCACTGCTGCCACCATCTTGGTGCAGACGGATTACTCGCTGCCCCTCGTGATCCACAGTAGAAATAAATGGAGCCGCCCTGCGTCCTTTGACGACTGAGTTCCGCCAGCTTTTTGCGCTATGATGGAATCTGAGGTGTTTCCACGCCTCGCCAAGT
>DAOUHY010000026.1:0-2239 GCA_034428435.1 Caldilineaceae bacterium
TTGTGCGGGGGCTCCGCCCCCGCAACGCCCCCTCTCCTACAACATGCCTCATCGACCGGGTGTCGATATTCGTAACAGGTGCCTAATCGAAGGTGTCCAGCCAGACCACGTCCCGCCAGTCCCATCAGATCCCCGCAGGTGCACCCATGTACCTGCCCTCGCACCCGCCCCAACTGACGGACGCCACCGTACGGCCAGGGCTGGCGCCTGCCCTGCGTCTCGCCCAAAAACGGTAAACAACGCCAGCCACCGCTGGCACCGATTCCCCGCCTGAATGTTCCCACCCCAAATCCAGGATGCACCACCCTATCTGGGTGAAGTTGAAAGCAGCCGACAGTTAAGGTAACTTGAGTAGGTGACTCGCGAAAAGTTGACGCGCCAGATATCGGGCCAGCTCTACGGGAACTTGAGAGATCCGAATCTTGAAGGCAGCGTCTGGATGCGTTTCGGAATCCATGTCCTGCCTGCCGCCATAGGCGGCCGCCGGACACCCAGTATGCCCCATAAACGATGACGACTCCCATCCATTCGAAACCCCTCACGATCTGGCTACTCTCACCTTACCACACGGGAAGCCACAGGGCTTGGGCTGAAGGCTATCAGGCCCACAGCAGTCATTCAATTCAGCTCCTTACACTGCCCGGTCGATTCTGGAAGTGGCGAATGCAGGGGGGCGCGATAGAGCTGGCCTCCCAGACGAACGCAGTACGCAACGAACCGCCGCCTGACCTCGTTCTGGCCACCGACATGACCAATCTTCCGGCGTGGCTTGCTCTTACAAGGGGTAAGCTGCCGGCCCGATTCAGAACAGTTCTCTACATGCATGAGAATCAACTGACTTACCCCTGGCGCCCCGGCGAAAAACCCGATCTGACCTACGCAATGATCAACTGGCTGAGCCAGCTTTCTGCCAATCTGGTCGTCTTCAACACTGCGTATCATCGACGGAGTTGGTTCGCTGAACTACCCAACCTGCTCAAGCATTTTCCGGACTTCAATCACCTGGAGCTGATCGAGCAGGTAGAGTCCAGAACAAGGGTACTGCCGGTCGGTATCGACTTTCAGGAGGTGAATCGCAGGCAAGAAGGACAGGATACGCCGCTAATACTGTGGAATCAACGCTGGGAGTACGACAAGCGTCCGGACCGCTTCTTCAACCTGCTCTACAAGCTGGAGGAGACAGGACACGACTACAAACTGGCGGTGGCGGGAGAGAACTTTCGGAAAGTCCCGGTTGAGTTTGAGGAGGCTGCAACGCGCCTTGCGCACCGAGTGGAGCATTGGGGTTATCTGCCGTCAAGGAAGGCGTACCTTGCGTTGCTGCAAAAGGCTGATCTTGTCGTCAGTACCGCCGAGCACGAATTCTTCGGAATCAGTATTCTTGAAGCGGTTCAAGCGGGGGCCTTCCCACTCCTGCCCAACCGTCTCAGCTACCCGGAGCTGATTCCAGCGGGACTGCACGCAGCCTGTCTGTATTCTGACGATGAAGACCTCTTTGCGAAGGCAGTTCGACGACTGCAAATGCCTCGCACTGCGCCGCCTTCTCTACGGCGTGCAGTACGAAAACAATACATTTGGCCTGTCGTAGCCAGAGCTTACGACCAACTTTTCGCAGAGCTAACGTTTGAATCGGCCGCACTCGGGCAGTAGCCTCCTGTATCATCCAGTCAGGCGAGAGGAGGTCCCGTTACCCCCTTTTGGAAGGTCTGGAAAGCAGTCTGACGTCGACTGCCGCGTCGCCTTTCTCGGTCTCCTCAACTGCAAATTCAACCAGGTCGCCCGGACGCAGGCGGGCAACACCGTCGAAGCGGGAACGGTGGGCAAAGAGGTCCCGTCCGTCTGAACGTGAGATGAAACCATAGCTTCTGCTTGGGCTGTACCACTTTACCAAGCCGCGTTCCCGATTTGAGGCGGGCAGAAGAAAGCCGCAGCCCGGGCACAGTGACGAAGGATACCGGCCTTGACTCTCCTTCCGTTTGTCCTCCAATGTCCAAATAAATGTGACCCCGCAACGTTCGCAGACGATCATTTCATCTGACACTGCCATAGCAAAGAGTTTCCTGGAATACCAGCCTGTCCGGAGCAGTCACCTCAAGGATAACTCTGACTTGGGTGCATCCCAAATTGTTTGCTGGGTCAGGTAAACCTAAGGAGCGCAAGAGGGTTGAGTTGGTGCTGGCTAAGTAGTGTTGAGCGCAGAGCGAGCATAGCTTGAGCACCGAGACGAGACCAGCGCATA
>DAOUHY010000027.1:0-1951 GCA_034428435.1 Caldilineaceae bacterium
TACGGCCGCAGCTCATCCCGGTTCCAGTTCTCGTGGTCCGCCTCCGTCGTCACGCCGGAGAGCTTGCAGTGAATATCCGGCCGGCTGGCCAGCTCCCGCAGCTGGTCCTTCCACGGCTGCATGATGCCGGCCGCGATGCCCGGTTTGCCAATGTGATCGAGCAGAAAGGAGACATCCGGGCATTGCGCAACCAATTCCAGCACATCCCCCATCTGTGGATGGTAGATACACAGGTCGAAACTGAAACCGTACTCCGGCAGCAGTTGCACGCCGCGCACAAAGTCTGGCGCGGTACAGAAACCAAGCGGCTCGTCCTGGATCAGGCGGCGAATGCCCTTGACCAGCGGCAACTCCGCCAGCGCCTCCAGAAGGGGCCGGGCGCCCTCACCGTCCTGCAGGGGCGCGCTCGCGACGATGCCGCGAATGCGCGGCTCCTCCTGCGCCAGCTCGGTGATCCACTCCGCCTCGCGTAGCGCATGCGCCGGCAGACAGTCGGCCTCCTCGAAGACGATCGCCGCCAGCTCCAGCGAGACACCTTCCCGCGCCCGTTCCAGGTCGGCCGGCAGATGGGGATGAGCGATCGCCGGCGCGCCCGCCAGCCACGGATAGTCGATCACCGAGCCGTCCCAGAAATGTACGTGCGTATCCACATAGCGCCGACGCTCAGTCATGATGGAATACCTCCTCCATCTCTGCCCAGCGCTCGCCTTCGGCCGCGCTCTCCACCGGCTCCTGGCAGGGATCGGTCAGCTTCCACCACGCCTGCGTGACCGGGTCGGCTGCCATCTTCGCCATGTCGGCCTCGTAGTCGTCCCCCACATACTCGTAATAGGCAAACAGATAGCCGTCGCGCATGAAGATGGTGTAGTTGCGCATATTACAGTCGCTGATCTTCTGCAGGACTTCCGGCCAGGTGTTAGCGTGCAGATGTACGTAGGCGTCCTCCAACTCCGGCTTGACGTGAATGACCATTCCGTATCGTTTCATCGGGCTCCCCCTGTTGTCATCATGGCCGGCGATCCCTGGCCGCCGCCCTTACAGCAGCGGCAGGTTCACCGTCTTCCCGCTGCGCCGGCTGCGATGGACCGCCTCGGTGAACTCCATGTACTTCACGCCCGTGGCGAAATCGGTATGGGTGATCACTTCGTGCCCGCGGATCGCGTTGATGAACTCTTCCTCCACGCGCCAGCCGCCCACCTCATGCGCGGGTATATCGATCTCGCTGAGGCCGCTGTCGCCGCGCTGTCCGCCCGTCAGGACATCGCCGCTGAAATGCAGTGTGCCTTCGCTGCCGTAAATCGTCGCCGAGGGCGGATCACCGAATCCTGTCACGTTGCTTACCTGAATGTGCGCTTGCCCGCCGCCGGCCAGGTCGGCGATGATGTCGATGTGATCGGGGATGCGTACGCCCATCATGCGCCCCTCTTCATCCTGGCGCACCGGCGTGAAGGTCTTCCCCTTGGCGACCACGCTCGTGACCTCGCCAACCCAGCGCATCATCGCCTCATACCAGATGCCCATCGTCATCACGTTCAGCCCGCTGTAGTCCATATTATGGCGCCAGTGCATCTCAACGTCCTTGTCGATGAAGGCGCCGCCCGCGCGGACGTCCACCACCAGCACATCCCCCAGCCAGCCGTCACGGATCAGCCGCTGGATCGTCCGGTCCACGCGCAGGCTGAACGGCGACGGAACAATCTGCGCCACCAGGTGCGGCCGGCTGCGCAGCGCATCGTACATGCAGTGGGCCTCTGACGCGTTCATCGCCATGCGCGCCTCGCACATTACGTGCTTATCCGCCTCCAGCGCGGCCACCGTGAGGCGACGGTGCATGTACGGCCACGTGCCGATCACCACAGCGTCCACGTCCTCGGCTTGCACGACATCCTGCCAGTTCGTGCACACCCGCTCGATGCCGAACCGCTCTGCGACCCGTTCCCCCGACTCCTGG
>DAOUHY010000028.1:0-2801 GCA_034428435.1 Caldilineaceae bacterium
CATCAACCGCTATCCTCATGAGTTTTCCGGAGGCCAGCGCCAGCGGATTGGCATCGCTCGCGCCCTGGCTACCAACCCGACTTTCATTGTGGCCGACGAACCGATCTCGGCCCTGGACGTATCGATCCAAGCTCAGGTCGTCAACCTGTTGTGGGATCTCAAAAACGAGTTCGGTCTGACCTACCTTTTTATCGCTCATGATCTTTCCATGGTACGCTATATCAGCGACCGCGTGGCCGTGATGTACCTGGGGCGGGTTGTCGAAATGGGGCCGACTGAGGATGTATACGGGCGCTCGCTGCACCCGTATACCCAGGCCCTGGTTTCGGCTATCCCAGTCGCCGATCCCGCGGTGGAGATGACCCGCAGACCGATCATCCTGGAAGGCGATGTTCCCAATCCCGCCAATCCACCATCCGGCTGCCATTTCCATCCGCGATGCATCCACGCCACCGAGATCTGCACGCAGGAAGACCCTGAATTCCGCAACCTGGGCCAGACCAAAGAGCACTGGGTCGCCTGTCACCATGCCGAGCGAAACCTGGAGTAAGAGTTATGGGTACAGATAACAGGTCACCGGCCGCCCGACACTGAAGCCATGCGATTCGCCCTCTTCGGCGCCGGCCGCGCCGGCACAATCCACGCTCGCAACATCGCCGCCCATCCCCGCGCCGAACTCGCCTACATCTTCGACGTCGACCAGACCGCCGCACAGCGGCTCGCGGACGCCCGCGGCGGGCAGGTTCCCCGCAGCCCGCAGCAGATCTGGGAGGCCGATGACGTCGATGCCGTCCTGATCGCCTCATCCACCGACACCCACGTCGACCTGCTGCGCCAGGCCATGCGGGCCGGCTTGCCGGCCTACTGCGAAAAGCCGATCGATCTCGACATCGGGAAAGTGAGAACGTTCGTGGACCAAGCGTCCGCGAGCGACCCGCCCGTATTCATCGGGTTCCGCCGCCGCTTCCAGCCTGAATTCAGTTCCATGCAGCGGCAGGTCCGGGATGGCGCAATCGGCCGCATCGAGTCCATCCGCATCATTGCTCGCGACTTTGCGCTGGCTCCCCTCGCCTTCCTGCAGCGCTCCGGCGGCCTCCTGCGCGATAAGATGATCCACTACTTCGACCTGGCCCCATGGCTCGCCGCCGAGAGGCCGACCGAACTGTACGCAACCGGATCCAACCTCATCGATCCCGTCGTCGGTGAGATGGGCGACGTCGACACCGCTGTGGTGGTCCTGCGTTTCGCCAGCGGCGCGCTCTGTACGATCGAGAACGGCCGCCGCGCGGTCTACGGCTTCGATGACCGCGTCGAGATCTTTGGCGCCCAAGGTATGCTGCAAGGCGGCTCCGCCCCCGCCGAAAATCTGGCCCGGTTCACCGCGACGGGCATCACGCAGAGCCGCTTTCCCGACTACTACGGCGAGGAGAGCTTCGCCTACGCGCTCGATGCCTTCATTTCCGCGCTCGAAAGCGGCGCGGCCCTCTCGCCCTCGTTGCAGGACGGCTACCAGGCCCAGCTGATCGCCGAGGCCGCGATCGAGTCCATGCAGACCAACCGGCCGGTGAAACTCCAATGGTCATAGCAAATGTGGGCGTTGCAAATGTGCTGCCATCTCTCCCATTGCGCCCGCAGGAAATCCAATCAGCCCGTGCCCGCAAATGAACGCAAACCCTGACCCTTCAGCGAACGCCCATCCACTCCGCGGGGGAGAGAGTGTCCTCCTCCTCGACGAAGCTCTGATCCAGGAAGAAGACGGCATCACCCGCGCAGTCCAGCCCTGCGCCAAGACCCCCTTCGTCATGGAGCCCGACCCGGACAAGCTCTGGGAATACTGCGGCCCCGGCATGAGCAAGCGCACCCACCTCTGCGGCACGGCTCTCTACGACGATCTGGTTGGCAAGTACCGCATGTGGTACTTCGGTCGCATGGGCCCCCACTGGCGCGTGCCCGACGGCAACTACCAGATCCCCGAACTCTACGTCCCCCGCACCGACGAACGACCTTTCCACTGCAACGGCGTCACCGCCGACCGTTACGGACGCCCCTTCGCCGACAACGACCGCGGCGATCTCACCCTCTACGCCGAAAGCGACGACGGCATCCACTGGACCAAGCCGGAGCTGGGCATCTTCTCCTTCAACGGCAGCTCTGCCAACAACATCATCTGGGACCTCCACGGCGCCTCCGTCTTCATCGACCGCGACGAAGAGAACAAGGACCAACGCTACAAGGCGATCGGCTTCTGCCGCCGCTACCGCAGCATCTTCCTGCTCACCTCCCCCGACGGCATCCACTGGCATGACAACGTCACCGTATCCCTCCCCGGGCAGGGGCGCACCCACAACTGTCTCGAGCCGGTGGTGAAGCGCAGCAACGAGGGCACCTTCAACGTCACTTGGGATCCGGTCGATTCCATCTACCGCGCCTACTCGCTCCAGCGCTTTGCCGACAGCGAGAAGCGCCGCGTCATTTGCTACTCCGAAAGCCCCTCTCTGGCCGGCCCTTGGAAGGACGCCTACCCGATCCTGGAGCCGGGCAACTGGGACGACGAGATCGCCCGCCGCCGCTACGGCGCGCTGCGCGCCGAATTCCACAACATGTCCGCCTTCCGTTATGGGAGCCTCCATATCGGTCTGCTGGGCGTCCTCTACGTCACCGCCGAGCAGATCCCGGGTGAAAAGAACCAGATCCCCTGCGACGGCCCCATCGACGGCCAGTTCGTCTACAGCCGCGACGGCATCAGCTGGCAGCACGCCGACCGCGCCCGCACCGTCGCGCTCCCGCGCGGCGCCGGCGAC
>DAOUHY010000029.1:0-35844 GCA_034428435.1 Caldilineaceae bacterium
AAATCCAGCATGTCTATCTGAAAGACGCTGAGGCTCTGCGCCCCGACAAGAGACTGGCATCCGAAATCGACTTGGACGAACTGAATCAGTGGATTGATGAGCAGTTGAAGAACTGGTCTTGACGGCGCCGAATTGGACACTTAGGACAGGGATAACGCACAATTTCGACGTCAGACAACCATGGAGTAATCCGATGACTGTAGTAGCTTTTCAGGGAGAGCACGGCGCATACTCCGAAGAGGCTATCCGGCAACAGTTTGGTGCAGAGGTCGATACTCTGCCCATCAGGACATTTGAGGATATATTTGCTTCGCTGGATGATGACCGCTCCACTGTGGGCGTTGTGCCTGTGGAAAACTCGCTCGCCGGCAGCATCAATAAGGCCTATGACCTCTTATTGGATCATGATTTTCGCGTACAGGGAGAAATCCTGCTGCGTGTGCGTCACAATCTTCTGACTTTGCCGGGCAATGGCGACCACATTGAGCAAGTGCGCAGCCATCCGCAGGCCCTGGCACAGTGCGAAAGCTTTCTCAACCGCCACGGCTACACAGCCATACCCTGGTATGACACGGCCGGCAGCGCCAAGGAACTGGCAGAGCATCCCGAACCGAAGGTGGGCGTGATTGCAAGCGCGTTGGCAGCTGAAATCTATGGCTTGGAGATGGTCCAACAGGGCATCGAGGACCTGCACTTCAACTTCACCCGCTTCTTTGTCATCGGCAAAGGCGACGCCCAGCAGTCGTCAAACTCTAAGACCTCCCTCGTCTTTGCCACGCCACACAGCCCTGGCGCACTTTACGCCTGTCTCGGTGAGTTCGCCGAACGCAACATTAACCTCGTCAAACTGGAGAGCCGCCCGCGCCGCAACCGGCCCTGGCAATATGTATTCTATCTGGACTTCGAGGGTCACTGGCAGGAGCCTGACTGCAGCGCTGCCGTCTTGGGGCTGCTCAACAGGGCCGCCTTTGTCAAAATGCTGGGCAGTTACCCCGCTGCCGTGCAACCTACCCCTGAAGAGTTTGCACAAGAGGCTACATTGCAGATTTAGAATTCCAAGGACACCAAACTCCGGCAAAGGGTAGCGAATGCGCTCTTGACACTGAGAGTGTCAAATCCTCCGAATAAGAATTCATGATACGGGAGAGATAAATGGTAGTCGTAATGAAACCTCAGGCTTCTTCAACCGAGATAGACAACGTAATCAAGCGCGCTGCCTCGATGGGCGCTCAAACTCAGCCAATCCGTGGCGAAAGTCATACCGTCATCGCCCTTCTCGGCGACTTGACCCAAGTGCAAAGGGCGACCTTTGACGCGATGTCGGGCGTGCAAAAAACTGTGCGCATCCAGGACCCGTACAAGCTTGCAAGCAGAGCCACACACCCTGAGCGTACCATTGTAAACGTGAACGGCGTCCGTTTCGGGGGCGAGCAGGTTGTCGTCATGGCCGGGCCGTGCAGCGTCGAGAGCAGGGAGCAGATCATTCAGACCGCCGTCGCCGTCAAAGAAGCCGGCGCCAGTGTACTGCGAGGCGGTGCTTTCAAGCCGCGCACCAGCCCGTATAGCTTCCAGGGGCTTGGCGAGGAGGGGCTGAAGTACCTGGCCGAGGCCAGAGAGGTCACAGGCCTGCCGGTCATCTCCGAAGTGATGACTGTTGAGACGATCGACCTGGTGGCCGAGTACGTGGATATCCTCCAGATCGGCGCCCGCAATATGCAGAATTACGCACTTCTCCAGGCAGTCGGCAAAACTCGAAAACCGGTTATGCTCAAACGCGGCCTCAGCGGCGAAATCCAGGAACTGCTGATGTGCGCCGAGTACATCCTGAGCAACGGAAACATGCAGGTGTTGCTGTGTGAGCGCGGCATTCGTACCTACGAAACTGCCACCCGCAATACCTTTGATCTCAACGCGATTCCCGTTCTCAAGCGGGCCTCACACCTGCCAGTGGTCGCCGACCCGGCGCACGGCACGGGCGACTGGGAACTGGTGCCGCCCATGTCGCTAGCTGCGGTAGCGGCTGGGGCCGACGCGCTAATTCTGGAGGTCCACCCAGACCCGGAGTCAGCCTTGAGTGACGGGGACCAGAGTCTCAAACCGGAGCGGTTCGCCGATCTGATGTGCTCCTTAAGAAAGGTCGCAGAGGCCGTGGGCCGCTCGATTGCAACGCCAACGGAAACGGATCACCCCGTTGCAACCGCCGACAAGGGTGTGCGAAATTCAGTTGAAATGGAGACTGGCGCCGTGTTGGCCTAAACGGTCCTTGGAGGAATAGGCCCAATCTATCGCAGTACGCAGTCTGAATCGACATTTGAGCCACGCAACCATAACGGGAAAGGATCTGTCCATGATTGTTGTAATGAGGCAAGGAGCCTCGCAGGAGCAAGTAGAGGAAGTCGTCAAGCGCGTAGAAGAGCTCGGCTACAAGGTGCATCTGAGCCGCGGAGAAGCCCGCACAATTGTTGGCATCATCGGCGCCGACGACTATCTGATCCAACAAGACACATTCGAAGTCCTTGAGGGAGTGGAAAAAACAGTCCGTATTATGCAGCCCTACAAGTACGCCAGTCGCGACTTCGTTCAGTCGTCGACTACCATTCCCGTCAATGGCACGGACATCGGCGGTGAGAAAGTCGTGGTCATGGCCGGTCCTTGCAGTGTGGAAAGTCGCGAGCAGATCCTTGAGACGGCGCACGCTGTCAAAGAAGCCGGCGGCTCAGTTCTCCGCGGTGGCGCCTTCAAACCGCGCAGTAGCCCGTACAGCTTCCAGGGACTGGGTGAAGAGGGTCTCAAATACCTGGCTGAGGCCAGAGAGCAGACCGGTCTCCCGATCATCACCGAGGTGATGAGTTCCGAGGATATCGAACTGGTTGGCGACTACACTGACATCTTTCAGATCGGCGCCCGCAACAACCAAAATTACCCGCTCCTGAAGGCCGTCGGCAAGACGACCAAACCGGTCTTCCTGAAGCGGGGCATCAGCGGCACGATCCAGGAGCTGCTGATGGGGGCCGAATACATTCTGAGCAACGGAAACATGCAGGTGATGGTCTGTGAGCGCGGGATCCGGACTTACGAGACTGCCACCCGCAACACTTTTGACATCAATGCCATCCCCGTCTTGAAGCAGCTGACTCACCTGCCTGTCGTGGCCGACCCGGCACACGGTACGGGCCAGTGGGAGTACGTAGCCCCCATTGCGAAGGCCGCGGTTGCCGCAGGTGCAGACGCACTGATGATCGAAGTACATCCAGACCCGTCAAAGGCTTGGAGCGACGGCGCCCAAAGTCTGACTTTCGAGCACTTCGGCTCATTGATGCAGGAACTGAAATCTGTTGCCAGTGCCGTTGGACGTCAACTCTGATTTCCTGAACCTGGACGCGAGGCGGCAGTTCACCTGACCACTCTAACCGGAAAAACAGGAGCGGGAACTAAGCAACGACAGTCTATACATGAAATCCCTTTCCGAGTGTAGTGTAACAGTCATCGGGCTTGGCCTGATGGGCGCAAGCCTGTGTATCGATCTGAAACAACGCAACCTGTGCCGTGAAGTGAGGGGCGTTACCCGCAATTTCGGCACAATCCTGCGCGCCTTTCACGAAAACTCAGTTGATTTGGCCACAACCGATCTTAGTTCCGGTGTCGCCGGGGCCGACATTGTCATCTTGTCCACGCCTGTTCGCGCTGTCGTCAAGATGCTGGAGACGCTCGGGCCAATCCTGTGGCCGGGCACCATTGTTATGGATATGGGAAGCACCAAAGCCGAAATCTGCGCGGCCATGGACCAGTTGCCTCCCCGTGTTCAGCCAATTGGCGGCCATCCCATGACCGGGAAAGAAACCGCCGGCTATGCTTCCGCAGAAAGCGGCCTCTACGAGGGTGCACCGTGGGTTCTGACGCCCCTGCCGCGCACTTCGAAAGAAACTATCGGGCTGGCCTCCGAACTGGCGGAGGCAATCGGGGCCTTCCCTATAACTATGCAGCCGGACCGCCACGACCAGCTCGTTGCTGCCATCAGCCATCTGCCCTTTCTACTGGCGAGCGCCTTGGTGCACACAGTCAGTGACTGTGGGGACGAAGACCCCGCCGTCTGGGATCTGGCAGCAGGCGGCTTTCGCGACACCAGCCGGGTGGCAGCTAGCGATACGCAGATGTTCCTGGACATTCTGGTGACCAATCGGGAAGCGGTCTTGGAACAGTTGGACGCCCTGGGTGGGCATCTTCAAGAACTGCGAACACTTCTCGCTGATAACGATGAAGATACTCTACAGAGCAAGCTCTCCTGTTCTCAGGCTACGCGTGCAGCATGGCGGCAAAAGAAAGGTCCGTTAGCCGCTCCGGCGCTGGGCTGACATGAGCCCTCACCAGTCGACGCAGAAAGGCTACCCGATTCTAGGCGCCCAACAAATCGGAAACAGAAACCCATATTGAAGACACTTTTGCCGGTACGTCCCAATTCAACCCAAACCTCCAATGGCAGACATACTCAAAATCAGCAGTGAAGGTCCCCTCGTCGGTCGGTGCGGGGTCCCTGGGGATAAGTCCATCAGCCATCGGGCGGTGATCTTCGGATCTATTGCCGAAGGATCCACGCACATTCGTAACTTTCTCGACGGCCATGACTGTCGGGCCACAATGAACATCATGCGGGCGATGGGCGTGCGCATCGATGAAATCAGCAGCACGCGCCTCGAGGTTCACGGCGTCGGGCTTGATGGCTTGAAAGAGCCAAATGACGTGCTCGACTGCGACAACAGTGGTACGACGATGCGACTGTTGTCCGGGCTGCTGGCTGGACAGGAGTTCGTTAGCGTACTCAGCGGAACGGCACAGATTCGCGGGCGTCCTATGGCCCGGATTGTCGACCCTTTGCGCACGATGGGCGCCCAGATTTTCGGGCGCCAAAATGGCCGGTTCGCGCCCCTTACAATCATTCCCTCCCGCCTCTCCGCAGTCGAATACGAAATGCCGGTTGCCAGCGCCCAAGTCAAGAGCTGTCTCCTGTTGGCAGGCCTTTACGCCCACGGTCTGACGGTCGTTCACCAGCCCGGACCTGCACGCGACCATACCGAACGCATGTTGAAATCGATGGGTGCCCCGGTCACGGCACTAGGCAACACGACGCATAGCGAGCGTCCCCACTCGCCGCTCAACCCTCTGAACATCCTCGTTCCCGGCGATATCTCCTCGGCCGCATTCCTGTTGGTTGGCGCGTCCGCGTTGCCGGACAGTAACTTGACGATTGTCGATGTGGGTGTCAATGCAACCCGTACAGGGATCGTCGATGCTCTTTCAGAGATGGGGGCCAGGATTCGGCGCAGAGAACGGCCATTTCAGGGTGGTGAGCCCGTGGCAGATCTGATCGTCAGCGGCGGTGGGCTCCGGGGCTTGGAACTCGGCGGCGCACAGATCGTCACCATGATCGACGAGTTGCCGGTCCTGGCAGTAGCCGCGACACAGGCCGAAGGGCGCACCGTTGTGCGCGACGCCCAGGAACTGCGCGTAAAGGAGACCGATCGAATCGCCACGACCGTCTCAGAACTCAAAAAGATGGGTGCTCGGATTCAGGAGACCGCCGACGGCTTCATCGTGGACGGACCGACGCCGCTCAAGGGCACAACCGTGGATAGCCACGGCGATCACAGGCTGGCGATGGCATTGGCCGTGGCCGCCGTGATTGCCGACGGGGAGACCACCATCCGTAACGCGCACGTTACCGCCGACAGTTTTCCCGGTTTTGAATCTACGTTGCGCGCGCTCAACGTAAACGTGCAAGAGCTGGAGTGGGCAGGCGACGATGAGTAATCCACTGCAGAATGACTCGGCCTCCGTCCCTTCGGTTGAGACTGATTCGGAAATATTTCCGACCGACATCAATGCCGCGACAACGCTCGTTGGGCTGTTCGGCTGGCCGGTCACTCATTCCATCAGCCCGCAGATGCACAATGCCGCGTTCGTGGCACGCCAAATGAACTGGCGTTACCTGGCCTTCGCAGTGCCGCCGGAACGAGTACCCGAGGCTGTCGCCGCCTTGCCCGCACTGGGATTGAGGGGTGTCAACGTGACCGTTCCACACAAGCAGGCGGTCATGCCCCACCTGCAACACTGGACGCCCGCGGCAGAAGCCATAGGCGCCGTCAATACAATAGTCGTCGAAAAGAATGGCCAGCTCACTGGAGACAACACAGATGGTGCAGGATTCATTGCCGATCTGAAAGCTCACAATGTTGAGCCGGAAGGCAGGCGGGCCTTGGTGATTGGGGCGGGCGGCTCCTCGAGGGCAGTCGTATATGGACTTGCAGAGGCCGGTGTGGAAAGTGTGATGATTCTCAACCGCACCGTTGAAAAGGCCGTCGATCTGGCGGCAACGATGCAGTCTTACTTCCCGGAAATCAGAGTCGACAGCGCCGCCTTCCCCGACGATGTGACAGGCAGCGCCCAGGATGCGAACCTGATCGTTAACTGTACCTCGTTAGGTATGGAGCCGCGCATCGAAGGGCTCCCCTGGGAGGAAAATGTTGAATTCCGTGAAGATCAGATCGTCTACGACCTTGTCTACAATCCGGCCGTGACCCGACTGCTGCAACTGGCCTCTACCGACGGGGCTACAGCCATAGGAGGCCTGGGCATGCTGGTTTACCAGGGCGCTATCGCCTGGGAAAAATGGACCGGCGAAACCGCGCCAGTGGATGTTATGCAGCAGGCAACGAATATCATATTCGAGCGCAGATGACGGACTGATGGGCAACCGTCGCCACACCGAATGCGAGGTACTGATGACTCTTTCGACAACATCGACACCTGTTAACTACGGCGCCGTTCCGGACGAGACGGGGCGTTTCGGTCCGTATGGCGGCAAGTACGTGCCAGAGACGCTTATGCCGGCGCTGGACGAACTGGAAGAAGCTTACCTGAACGCCCGCATTGACCAAGAGTTTATGGCAGAGCTTGCCCATCTTCAGCACACGTACGTTGGACGTCCGACTCCGCTCACCTATGCCCGCCGCCTGAGCGAAGAGTTAGGCGGCGCCCAAATCTATCTGAAGCGGGAAGACCTCGCCCACTCCGGTGCCCACAAGATCAATAATGCCCTGGGTCAGGCCCTGTTGATGAAACGCAAGATGGGCAAGACGCGCATCGTGGCCGAAACCGGCGCCGGTCAGCACGGCGTCGCCACCGCCACGGCGTCTGCGCTGCTGGGAATCGAGTGCATCGTCTATATGGGCACGGTGGACATGGAACGTCAGAAGCCGAATGTCTTTCGCATGCAGCTCCTCGGTACCGAGGTGCGCGCAGTCGACAGCGGTTCACAGACGCTCAAAGACGCCATCAATGAGGCCATTCGTGACTGGGTCACAAATGTAGATACCACCCACTACCTGCTGGGCAGCGCACTCGGCCCACATCCCTACCCTGCCATGGTTAGGGATTTCCAATCGATTATTGGTATAGAGGCCCACAGCCAGATGCAGGATCCCGCTGAAGGCGGCCCGGGCCGGCTGCCCGACGTAATCGTGGCCTGCGTCGGAGGGGGTAGTAATGCCATAGGCATTTTCCATCCATTTCTTGAAGAGGAAGGCGTTCGACTCATCGGCGTCGAGGCAGGCGGACACGGAATCGAAGACGGCGCCCATGCCGCTCGCTTCGCAGACCCTGAGCGGGGCCGGCTCGGCGTCCTGCAGGGTACTAAGAGCTTCGTGCTTCAGGACGGTGACGGGCAAATCGCCCTGACCCATTCGATTTCCGCTGGCTTGGACTACGCCAGTGTGGGCCCTGAACACGCCTGGCTTCGAGACGTTGGACGCTCCGAATACACCTATTGCACAGATACACAGACTCTCAAGGGGTTTAGTGCACTGTGCGAACTGGAGGGGATTATCCCTGCGTTGGAAAGTGCACATGCCATCGGCTATGTGTTGGAGCTTGCTCCACAGATGGCGCGGGACCAGGTGATCTTGGTTAATCTCAGCGGACGCGGCGACAAGGATCTGGGTACGGTCATGCAGACAATCGGAGGAGACAAATAGATGGGCAAGCATGGGGCAAGAGGTGAAAGATGAGGGGAGTCGAACGGATCGAGCAGGTCTTTCGCGAACTGAAAACGACTGGCGCCGCTGCATTCATGCCTTACCATGCCATGGGCTATCCCACCCGGCAGCAGTCTCTGGAGGTAGTCGCTGCCCTGGCGAGAGCCGGCGCAGACATCGTCGAATTTGGCATACCTCACAGCGACCCCCTGGCCGACGGACCCACGATTCAGACGGCCACCTATGCGGCGCTCGTTGGCGGCACTTCCGTTGCCGACTGCCTCAAAATGGCGCGCGAGCTGCGCGACCAGGGCGTAGACACGCCCTTTTGCGCCATGAGTTACTACAATCCAATTCTTGCTTTCGGGGAAGAGCGCTTCGCAAATGCCGCGGCCAGTGCAGGTATCGACGGGCTGATCGTCCCCGATCTGCCGCCAGGAGAGTCGGAGCTACTGGAGCCTGCCTGTCGTGCTGTCGGATTGGCCACTATTTACATGCTTGCCCCCACCAGCACCGAAGAACGCATAAAGTCGGTTGCCCGGCATTCCACAGGTTTCATCTATCTCGTGAGCGTAACCGGAATCACCGGCGCTCGCGATGAGTTGCCGCAAGGCCTGCCTGCCTTCGTTGAACGCGTGCGTCGTCACACCGACTTGCCCTTGGCGGTCGGCTTCGGGATCAGTACCGGCCCGCAGGCCGCGAGGGTGTCCGAGCTCGTCGAGGGAGTAGTCGTCGGTTCGGCGTTGGTGAAAGCCGCCGGCGCGGACGCGGGCGTCGACGCCGTACGTACTCTGGCGGAGGAGTTGGCGGCCGGCAGCCACAGAGGGGTGGACGGGTAAGAGGAGGAAAGAGCAGTACGGCCCCCCGCCTAATGTATTCGATTCTGCATTACAGGGCGCAGTTTGAGACCAAGTTGCAAGGAAAAACGCGCGTCGGCATCATTCAGGTCCATCCGGGTGATGCCAGCGATGCGCTGCAGGCGGTAGGTTAGCGTGTTGCGATGAATATGCAGCGAGGCTGCGGTCTGGCTGAGATTGCCGTGGCAGGCAAAAAAGGCCTCCAGCGTCTCAACCAACTCGGCATTCTGCTCTTCATCATGCGAGAGCAGCGGCTCCACAGTTTTGCGGAAGAATCGGTTCGCCTCCCCGCTTCCGCCAAGCCCGGTCAGCAGTTGATATAGCCCCAGGTCTCCGAAGTAGGTTACCGGCGAGGCCTGCCAGGAACTACCCATTCGCCAGCTCTCACGCGCTTGCTCCAGGCTTCGCAGCCATTCCCGCACCGAAGCCGCCGGGCGGCCGATTCCGACCACAAGTGAAGCCTTCTGGAAAGTCGCTGTGAAGTGCTCTACCAGGCTACTGGCAACCGATTTGAATTCCCGCCCACTCTTGGGATTGTCGCAAGGCCAGAACAGCAGTGCCACTTCAGCGCGGACAGATAGCAGCACCGGTTTCTGCTTCGCGGCAAGGTACTGGCGCAGCGCATTCGGCCAATCCTGGATACCCTCTGCCTGAATCAGCCAGGCGGTGTGGGGTATGGTCAGGTCGAAGCCAAGCGAGTGTCCCCGCTGAATCCACGCCTCCTCGTCGGCTATTTCGGTTGCGAGCAACTCGTCCAAAAAGACGGCCCGCATCTTTTCTTCGACTGCCCCTACAGCTTGCTCGCGGCTCCAGGCCAGGGCTGCCGCGCCGGCTCCTTGTAGTACAGCGAGTCTTTCTACCGTCGAGATATCCTTGGAAATACCTGAATTCGACCGTAGCAGGAGGCAATACCCTTCAACTCGTTCGCCGACGATTACTGGACTGACAACCGTCTCGCGGTAATGATTCTTGCTGTCTATCGGGAGAATACCGGTTAGCTCTGAGTTTTCGGACGAGTCTGTGCCGAACGTGGCGGCCAGCCAGCTTCGTAATGTCGTGTGACTGGGTAGAGATGCAAACACACGTCGTATGTGCTGTTCGGTCAGCTCCTCAAGACCGGCAACAGCAATTGGCGTTCCCTCATCTTTCAGAAAGAGGACTGGCTGTTCCGAGAAGTTTGCCAGAAGCTCCGCCATCATCTCCATGCCGCCGCCATCCAGTTCGATCTGCGTAAGTTCTCGCTGCAAGTCTGCCGCCTTGGCGGCAAGGTATCCGCCGCGGTCTACGATGAGACGGATCACTGTCCGTTCGACTGAAAGGAGGGTTTCGGAATCCGGGAGGGCGATTAGAGGTGTCTGGTTCTTCTCGGCGATGACGATAGCTTCTTGCGGTACATCACCAATTACGCCAATTGCGGAGATGCTCGCTTGGTGCAAGCTGTTTACGACCCGGTCCAGGCGCATCTGAGGGTTGAACTGGCGCAGGTCGTTGACGTCAATCAACGCCAACTCTTCGCCTTCGAGGTTGGGGAAAGCCGGGGGACTAGGACGCAGGCTGCAGGCCCAACTTACTGGCCGGTTCAGCAGCTCTTCCCCATACAGTATCCGCGATCCTTGCGGCAATGCCAGCCGATAGATTTCTTCCAGCGTAGTTGCGTCGCGATACATGAGCCGAGCCAGTCTGAACGCTTGTTACCGTATTCAGTGCCGTAGCGGATATACTCCGTCTTCGTCAAATAGTCCAGAATTGAATCAGCGGGCGCTGAAGTCCGCCCGCTGAGCCAGGTCTCTCATTTCATATAACGTACGGCGCGTTCTGTGTTTCGTATCGTTCTCTACTTGCTCCAAGCGCTCAACGCCGCGCCTACTGTTCCGCCCCATACCGCCCAGAACAGAATAGACGCCAGACCAGGCCAACTGGTCGGATCCTGCCCGGCGGCGAAGAAAGCAACGATATAGCCAAGAACGAGACCGATTATGCTGGCGAGGAGGAGCTTCCAGATCGACTGATTCGGGCTCATCGCGCCGACAACAATCGGCCACAGGATCGCTGTAAGGAGGCTTATTGGAATCCCTGTGACGACAAAACCAAAGTCTTCCGTGAAGACCCCGGGAAGTGCGATACCAATGACGAAGAAAACATTGCCGATCAAACCCCCGATGACGGGTCGCCAGCTCTGGCCAAGAGCATCCCGGGCAAAGTCGTAACCGGCAATGGGAGCGGCTCCGATCACGATACCGAGTAGGGGCCCAAGGACCGGTACGCCCTTAAGCAGAACCATCAGGAGCGACACTACCGCCGCGGCCAGGGCAGCGTAAAGCGACGCCTTCCAGCGTTCCGTACTTGTCTGGGCGGCGCTTGTGGCAGTTAGAATTGTCATCATGAATCCTCCCCGGTCGGGTCGTAACGGCTGATCCTCTACAACGCCTCTACCAGCTAAGGAGGAAGGGCGCTGATGTAAGTGCGAATCATCAAATTCCGCCATGAGCGGAATCAGAACAGTAGCTAAACTCCCTGGCGAAATTACTGCCCGTCGGGCAACGTCTCCCACTCCTCGACAGTCCAGCCACTCACATTCAGATACAACAACGGCACGTGATTGCGGCTGAGGATTAGTACCAGCTCATCCTCTTCAGTTGCCGCGATTTCGTCCAGCCAGATGCCATTGTTGATCAAAGTTTGCACTATTTTACCAGCCTGTTGCCAGCCGCGCAAAGGACTGCTTTCGGGATCACTATATATTGCCGTACCGTACAGCGCCAGCAACAGTCTGTTTTCCAGATAGAGGTCAAGGTCGAACAGCACACGCTGGTCTGGCGCGGGTCGTTCGCCTCCTTCATCGCTGACAGATTCTTCCCAAAGAGCCAAGCCCATCACTCTTTCGCCGGCAACGGTGTCAACCAATTCGTCGTACAGTTCGTTGTCCAGGCGGTAGCGGAGGTGCGCTTCGCCAGGCCCATTGCCATTCGTTGAAACATCATTCATTTCATGTGAGTGCCATTGTGGTTATCGGGTGATAGCCCGGCAACAGACCTTTGGTTCCCTGTTGGTTACTTCACGTCCTTGCCGGCCCTATGACGATCATTCGGGTAGGAATCGTCATCGGTTCGGGAAAGTACTGGCCGCCGGCCTCAAAGTGACTGAAAAGGACCGGCAGCCCCTGATCGATGAAGAGGTTTGGTCCGTTCATCACATGAAAGTGCAGGTGCGGCCCCGGCGAATTTCCGCTGTTGCCCACCCTTCCCAGAAGTGTGCCCCTCCGGACCAATTCCCCCTCGTTGACCTGTAAGCTGGCCTGTTGAAGGTGTGCGTAGTAGCTGAACTCCCCGTTGGCGTGGCTGATCGCAACCGCGTTACCCAGCAACCGTCGCATATCGCCCCGCATGACAGCTTGGTCAGGGATCGCGCCGGGGGCCATATCCGGCATATCGAAGCACACGTATGCCACCTTACCCCCTGCCGCAGCGTATACCGGCTGATTCCAGCTGTTATGGTCGGAAAGAACGCGGCCGCTGCCCTGGTGCGTGCGCCCCTCCGGTCCCAACTTGACAAAATCCACCGCGAAGGGCTGACTGTAGACTTCCGTTTTGTGGAGGTCGCTCCAATCACCGGCCTGCACTGCCCACCACGCCCCTGCCAGCGGGAAGTAGAAATCGGTCAGCTGCTCATGGTAGGTAACAGGGGTCTGGCAGTGTGCTTGAATCTGCTGTCCAGCATCGGCCGCTTCTGCCGCTAACGGCGCTCTGCCGACTGCAGTTATTTCGACATGCGTGAGGCGCTGATACGCATGCAATAGGAACTGCAGGCTGCGAACGGCCAAACCGGTGTTTGCAGCGATCGTCAGGTCCTCTTCGCCCGTGCGTTCACGGATTATGCCCGCTGACCATCGCTGCTCAATCAGCAACTGGTGTCCGCTATAGCCTTGAAAGATCAACCCTTGCAGTTGAACATCACCATCGTGGGCGGTAATCCCTAGGTCTAGCGCGAATTCCTGTATTGGTCCAATATTGGGGAAGGGGAGCCTGTCGTATACTCCTGCAAAAATACTTTGGGGGCGGGTCTCCAAAGAAAGTCGGCCCATTTGAGATCCTTGGGCGATTGCATTGCTACGTTTTGGAAAAGCCAGACCGTCATGTAGGCCGTAGGAATCGGAGTTTGTCTGAAAATCGGCGGGAGGCAGTCGGCGGCATTTCAGGACTCAGTCGTAATCTCATGCCGAGTTCCTGCGATAGTCGCTCCTGGCGACTGTCTCTCCTGTCAGCCGGAATCGGCCATGCAACTGTTCCCATGACAAACCGGTTTATTTCCCGTTTGCTTCATTAATGAGTGTCGACGCCTCGAGCACTGCCTCCTCTGGCGTTGCCGTCCCACGCAGAACCTGCATGATCATGTCGTTTGCATAGCCCCAAACTTCATCCAACTCTGGATAGTGGGGTTGAGAAACGGCATAGCCTGCCTGTTCTGCGAAGCCGACCAGTAATGGGTCGCCTTTCAAGTCCGCGTCCCTGTGCGCCGGAAGGCGGCCTGCAATGCGTGCAACAGTTGATGCGCTCTCCGCGTTTGTCATGTGCCTGGCAAACGTCAGTGCGAGGTCCCGCTGTTCGACAGGCGTGGTCGGGTTGAGAAAAACGCCGTCTGCGCTTAACCAGGGGCGGGCTGGCCCTGAAAGACCGGATGGCAATGTGGTCACGCCCAAGTCTTCCCCAAACCTCTGGCGCAGTTCGCCGACGCTCCACGGGCCGTCGACAAATAGCGCGAACTCTTCCTTTTTGAAGCGGTCCATCAGCATGCCATAGTCGAGAGAAACAAAGATTCCTGGAGTGCTGTCGGCCCTTTGAAGCCGCGTCAGAAATTCAGCCGCTGCCGGTGTCTGTTCAAGAACAACACGCCCGTCCTCGTCGAACAGTTGCCCTCCGTAAGCCGCGATGCCCCATGCCAGGTGATAGAAACTCGCGTATATTCCAGCACCCTGCGAAGGCGACTCCTCGGCTAGTTGGATTAAATCATCTACTGTGCTTGGCAGCTTAGTTTCATTCAGCAACCGCCGGTTGAAATAGAGCGCCACAAGCTCGTAGTCTGTCGGCAGTCCGTACAAAGTGCCTTCCCAATCAAGATTGTCTATGGTTGCCGGGATGAACTGCGCACGCTCCTGCGCAGTTATCTGATTCCCAATCGGCAAAAGCACCTTCGAGGCCGCCAGTTCCCGAATCCACCAATTCGGCGCCAGAATCAGGTCAGGGCCTTCACCGTTCTTGACGGCTACTGCATAGGATCGGGCCAATTCGCCGTATTCCACAAATTCTGTCTCCACCCGTATATTCGAGTAGGTCTGGTGGAAACGTTCTACTATGGCTGCAAGGGCATCGCCGTCCTTGCCTGCCCAGCTGTGCCATAGCTTGACCGTACCAACGAGGACTGCTGAGGGAGACTGCAAATTTGCTGGTGAGTCCGCGAAGGCTACAGCAGTTGGTGCTGCTGCTGGCAAAGTCTCAACCAATGGATCAAGGTCCGAGCGGATGGCGGAGGAGAGCAGTGCTGTCGTGGCTTCTGTCTGCCGGGAGGCCATCACCAGCACAGCCATCAGCATCAGCACCATTAGAATTGAGAGCGTCCAGAATAGGCGCCAACGAAACTGGGTCATCTGCAACAAAGGAAAGTAGAGTGCGGGAGCGTCGCGTGCAACGGGTCAGGTCGGTTTTGAGCCTTTTCGAAATCGTGTCGATTCTGGACTGGTGGACTGCACCGTCCGATTCACTCGGACCGAGTTTCGGCAATGAATGACAGGAGCCCCTGCAATCCGAGCAGATAACTTCGCCAGCCGAAACCGCTGATCTGTCCAACGCAGACCGGTGCAATTACGGAACGATGTCGGAACTCCTCGCGGCTGTGGACGTTGCTCAGGTGGACTTCGACCGTAGGCAGGGCTACCCCCGCCACAGCGTCGCGAATGGCGTACGAATAATGGGTGAACGCGCCGGGATTCATCAACAGTCCGTCGGCCCAGGATCGCGCAGAGTGAATCTCATCGATCAGCGAGCCTTCGGAGTTGCTCTGAAAGGTGCGAATTTCATTTTCCTTGCCGGCAGCAGCGACCAGCTCTTGGTCGATCGATTCCAGCGTTACGTTGCCGTAGATCGACCGTTCGCGCGTTCCCAGAAGGTTCAAATTGGGGCCATGGAGCACCAGGATTTTAGTCATTTGAAGCTTTCTTGTTGCCGCGCGAATTTCGAGTCGCCGCACTTTGGTTGACGCCATGCCGCGGCGACATCAGGATAAGATTCCTACGTCAATACAGAGGCCAGGGCATCGAGTACAACCTGCTTGCCCGGATCGTCGATGATTACCACATCTCCTATTGCCTGGGGAATGATGAATCTCAACAGCCTACCGCTCCGCTTCTTGTCTTTGAACATCATGGCGTACACTTCCTCCAAGTTGAGGCCGCTGGCCTTCGTAGGCAGCTCCAGCCTGGCCAGACATGTCTCGATGCGGCTCGCAGTCTGGGCATCGCAGCGGTTCAGCGCAACTGCCATGCGTGCGGCGGCCACGGTACCGATGGCTACAGCCTCTCCGTGCCGCAGCGAATAGCCGCTTACCTGTTCGATGGCATGGCCAAAGGTGTGTCCAAGGTTGAGCGTCGCCCGCCGCCCTCTCTCAAACGGATCCTCGATCACCACATCCACCTTCACCCGCACGGCGTCGGCAATCATCTGTGTCAGGTTTGCCGGCCCTTCACCTTCCAGCTGGCGGAAAAGATCAGGCGCGCCCAAAATGCCGTGCTTGACGGTCTCGGCCAGCCCTGAACGAAACTCGGCTGCCGGAAGTTCTGCGAGCACTTCCGGATCGATTATCACTAACTCGGGTTGCTTAAACGCACCCACAAGGTTCTTGCCCTGTGGCAAATCCACGGCCGTCTTGCCCCCGACCGAGGCATCTACCATCGCCAGCAGCGAAGTCGGGATCTGTACGAAAGGAGCCCCTCGCAAATATGTGGCTGCCGCGAAGCCAGCCATATCGCCGATCACGCCGCCGCCCAGCCCGACAATGGGGCTCTTCCTGTCCAGCTCTGCGGCCACAAACTGATCGTACAGATCTTGAACTGTCGCCAGCGTCTTGTAGGCCTCCCCTTCGGGAACAAGGCACAGGACCGGCGTATAGCCCTCCTGTTGCAGACTCTCACTTAGGATGTCGGCGTAGTTTTTTGCGATATCTGCATTCGTAACGATGGCCGCCTTTCCCTTTGCCACCTCTCGATTGGACAGTAGACGACCTGCATGCGCCAGGATGCCTTCGCCAATGCAGATATGATAGTGCCCTTCCGGCGTGGGCACGGTGATGCGGGTCATTCCAGCGATCTCACTGTTGCCTGCCAGCGTGTCGAGCACACGCTCGGCAACAGTTTCCGGGTCGATGCCGTCGGTCGGCACGCGCAGGGGGATCCGCCCGTATGCGGCGCGGCGGTCCTGGAGCAGCCTCTCGATGTTTCGCCTCTTTTCGTCCCGATTACCGGGCAGCAACGGGCGATCTTCGAAGGTCTCGACCCGCTCAAGGATCGTGTCGGCGCCGGCGGCCAAACAGACGACAGGACCGCTGGCCTCCATGGTCTGCCGATTCTCGTCACTGACCAGGGCGCCTCCCCCGGTTGCAATGACCAGGCCTGTCTCTGCAGCGAGCGTCTGACACAGCCGCGCCTCTGCCTGACGGAACTGCTCCTCGCCGTCGTCAGAAAATATCTGGGCTATCGGCTTCCCAAAGTCAGCCTCAATCAGTTCATCCATATCGACGAGCCGTCGGCCCATGCGCTCGGCCAGAATGCGGCCTACAGTCGTCTTACCCGTACCCATAAAGCCGGTAAGCGTCAGGTTGCAGCCGTCGGCCACGGTGTTTTCCATCGATTGTACGGTTGCCGCAACGAGGGAGTTGTCCACTCTATTGACTCCGAATCAGAACAGTTTGAAGTTTTGCGGGTCCACGCGGCCGGACTGGTGCATCAACACGGCGTTCATCAGCTCAATTGCCAAACGGGATTCCAGCGTTACTCCGGCGCGCACGCCAACGCAGGGGTCGTGGCGACCCCTATCCAAGGCAAAGTCGATCTCCTCCAGGTTCTTTCGAACCGAATGCTGTGTCTTGAGAATCGTTGATGTGGGCTTGAATCCCACCCGGCAGACCAACGGAGAACCGGTCGTCATGCCGCCAATGAGCCCGCCGTGACTGTTGGCCTGGTAACCGCTGCGCCGGATAGGGTCGTTGTTCTCACTGCCCTTGCGGGCGATCACCTGTGCACCGTCGCCTACTTCACAGGACTGCACGGCATTCAGCCCGCCCAGAGCCCCCATCAGCCGCACTTTGAGACTCTGATAGAGAGGCTCGCCGACAAGCGCCGGCGGGTTGACCGCCACGACCTCTACTGCCGCGCCCAGCGAGTCTCCCTCGATGCGCGTGCCCTTGATCAGTTCACCCGCCTCCTGTGCAAATTCGGCGTCCAGCGAGCGAATTTCGGCTCCGTCCAGCTTGTCCTCGACCGCGGCGACCTGTCCTGGTGTGGCCGTCTGCGAGCCCTGCTGTTGCGCCACGCTGGCAAAGTGCTGCGCCAGGCTCAGATCAGTTCGAAGCGGTCCAACCTGTGAAATCGAAGACAAGATCACAGTTCCGAACTGCTTATTCAGAAATATACGGGCGATGGCCCCACCGATTACATCCGAGATTGTGGACCGGTAGCTGGAACGACCTCCTCCGCGGATATCCACGAAGCCCTTCGATTTGTGATACTTTACAAGGTCGGTGTGGCCCGGCCGCACTTCGCCCCTGGGCCCGGCGAACTGATCGTAGTGACGCGACCGTTGAGAGGTGGAGAGTACCAACGCGGCGATCGGCTCACCCGTCGAGTACCCTACCTCATAGCTCTCGGTTGCAGAATCCGCTCCGCCGCTTATCGAAACCGCCGGCCCGGACAACAGGCTGTCTACCTCGCCTTCTTCGTACAGCCCGGAGAGCAGTACAACCCTGTCGGCCTCTTGCCGGGGCGTCCCGTGGCGGTTGCTGCCCGGCCGGCGCCGGTCAAGGTACTGCTGAACTTCCTCCCGGCGAATGCGAAGACCGGCAGGGCAGCCGAAAACGATTGTCGTTACACCCGGCCCATGCGACTCACCGGCTCCGGCAACGGCGAACAGAGGACCCCCCAGAATCTCCATGCTTCAGTCTCTCATTCGGCGTTCAAATCCCGCGCCTGCTGCCCCCGGCCTTTGGCTGAAAATATGAACTCGCGCACTTTGTCCGGGTCTTTGCGTCCGGGTTCGAACTCCACGCCGCTGCTTACATCAACCGCCCAAGGCCGAACAACCTCCACGGCTGCGACGACATTATTCGGGGTCAGGCCGCCCGCCAGGACCAGGCGAGGGTAGATTCGTCCCAAACCGGCAGCAGCCGTCCAGTCAGCTCGCTTTCCCGTGCCCCCGTACTCATCGGGGTCGTAGGCATCGACCAGGAGTTGGGGACCGTTTCTGGGACCCAGCCCTGCGTACCATTCAGCCTCAATCTCGGCTTCGGCCGCGCTGGTTGGGCGCAACGCTTTGAAGCCGCGTCCTTGGAGGGCCTCAAGCATGGCAGGCGTCTCCTCTCCATGCAACTGGGCAAAGTCCAGATTTGCGCGACAGATCGTCTCCTCCACCGCTTCTAATGTTTCATTCACGAATACGCCAATGTAGCGAGGAGCCAGACTGGATTCGGCGCCGCTAACCGGGGGCGTGTGCGAATCAGATAGGTGCTCCGTCAACCGTGAAGTTATCTCTCCCGCCGCCTCCGGCGCGACGTAGCGAGGAGACTTCTCGAAAAAAATGAATCCCAGATAGTCCGCGCCGGCACTGGCAGCACACAGTCCGTCTTCAAAGTTGGTGATGCCGCATATCTTTACGTGCGTCATTGTTCCAAATGCTCAACCTGGCAGTTTTGCAGCCGTAGAGTCTTCGTATTTCCTGTCAGAATCCAATCCCCGTAATGCTTAGGAGCCAGACCAGCAAAGGTGCAATTGCGATACTGGGCAAGAGATTGGCGATCCTGATCTTCTTCAAATCCAGTAGAGTCAGCCCGATTCCAAGAATAAGAACCCCGCCTGTGGCCGTCAGTTCGACTACCCACGGCGTTTCCCGGCTGACCTCTCCGAGTCCGCCTCCAACTCCCATCGCCAGTGTCGACAGCCCTCCCTGCACCAGCGCGACTGTACCCACACTGAGCAATACACCCGGCCCCAGGCTGGCGGCAAAAGGTATGGCCGCAAAGCCGTCCAGAGCGCTCTTTATCGCCAGTAGCTCGTAATCCCCCAGCAGTCCGTCCTGTATGCTGCCCAGAATGGTCATCGGCCCAACACAGAAGATCAGGCTGGACGTGACAAAAGCTCGGGTAATGCTCCAGCCGGCCACTTTGCCTTGGCCCAGAGGACCGCCCCAGCGCGCTTCCGCCTGCTTGCCCAGCCAGTTCAGACCGTCGTCAATGCGGAGCAGCTCGCCCAGGACGCCTCCTGCCACGACACTGAATAGAGGAATGAGGACGTTGCCTGTACCGCTGGCCATGATGACGCCGATGGCCAGTACCATCAGCCCCAAGCCATGTAGGGCCGTTTCCTGAACTTTAGCCGGCAGCCGGTTTCCCAAGACCGTTCCAATTGAGCCGCCAATCAGGACGGCGATCATATTAAGAACTGTGCCGGTCATGCTGGGGACGATCCGGGCATAGGAATCTTGTTGTCAGAGCTGTCCAATTCACTGCTTGCCTGCGAGCACGAATTCGCGCACCAGGGGGCCTCGCTCAGCCTGAGGCAACTTGCAGAAGCTTTCACCTACGAGTATGGCATCGCAACCCATCTCAGCCATACGCCCCGCATCGATCGCATTTCGGATTCCGCTCTCGCCGATCAGAATGATGTCGGCAGGGATCAGTTTGCGTAACCGGGCGGTGGTTTCGATATCTACCTCGAACGTCTTCAGGTTACGATTGTTTACCCCGATAACTTGAGCCTCAGCCGCCAGCGCGCGCGCTACCTCCTCCTCATCATGGACTTCCACCAACGCGTCCATCCCCAACTGATTCGTCAAGCTTACGAGTTCCCGTAATTCGGTGTCGCCCACTACGCCTACGATCAGAAGAAGTGCGTCCGACCCAGCCGCGCGCGCCTCGTAAACCTGATAGGGATGAAAGATAAACTCTTTGCGCAGCAATGGCGTAGACAGGTTCCTGGCGCGCAAGTGCTCGACGATTTCCGCCAGGTAGGCTAGTTTCCCCTGGAAAAAACGTGCATCGGTCAGGCAGGAAATCGCGGCCGCGCCACTGGCGGCGTACGTCTCAGCAATCGCAGTCGGTGACCAATCCTGGGCGATCAACCCTTTGGAGGGGCTCGCACGCTTCACTTCGGCGATGAGACTTGCCCCACGCTCGGCTGTAATTGCGGCCGCGAAATCCAGAGGCGGCTCGGCTAACGACACAAGGGCCTTGAGTTCGGCCAGAGGCACATCCTCCATCTGACGTGCCACCTCCTGGCGCTTCCAGGCCATGATCCTGTCAAGCACCTGTCCCTTGTGTTTGCTGATTTCCAACTGAGAAAACCTGGCCATTTTACTATTGGTTTCCGCTGAAGCTCTGCGTCTTCTCGATAAATCTGGTTAGCGAGTCCTGCGCTGCGCCGCTATCGATCGATTCTGCCGCCGCGGTCAGCCCTGCCTCCCAGTCACCGTTCTCGGTTGCCAGGGCCGCCGCCGCGTTCAATAGTACCACATCCCGCTTGGGGCCGTGCAGTTCACCATTGAGGATTCCCTGGATGATAGCGGCGTTTGTGCCTGCATCGCCCCCAACCAGGTCGTCGAGCGATGCGGGCGAAAGACCGAGATCAGTTGCAGAAAGTTCACTTATTCTGACTTCACCTTCGCGCAGATGACTGATGTGATTTATTCCATTCGTGATCAACTCGTCCACGCCCCGCCCGTCATCAGTAGTGCCATGAACTACAATCGCTGCAGTGCTTCCCATCTCCCCCAAGACTTCCGCCATCTGCGCTGTCAAATCGATGCTGGGTACGCCGATTACCTGGTGCGTGGCATTGGCCGGGTTTGTCAGCGGACCGAGGATGTTGAAAATAGTGCGCGTCGCCAGCTCCCTGCGCGGGCCAATGGCGTACTTCATGGCGGGATGGTAAAGCGGTGCGAACAGAAAGCCGATGCCAACGTCCTCGATGCACTCTGCGACCTGTTCAGGACCCAGGTCCAATCGAACGCCCAACTCCTCAAGCACATCAGCGCTGCCGCACTGACTGCTGGCAGACCTGTTGCCGTGCTTTGCCACCTTCTCGCCCGCCCCCGCGACGACGAAAGCAACCGTGGTACTGATGTTGAACGTGCCGGTCTGATCACCGCCCGTACCGCAAGTGTCAAGGAGGCGCTGTCCGTTGAGAGCGGGCCGCACCGGCACGGCGACGCGCTTCATCGCCCGGGCGCAACCAGTGATTTCAGCGATGCTTTCTCCTTTCATGCGTAGCCCTGCCAGGAACGCGCCGATCTGTGCATCGGTCGCCTGGCCGCTCATAATCTGTGTCATCGCCGCCTCGGCCGCGTCGGCGTTTAGATCCTGACCGGCAAGAATTGATTCCAGTGCTTCATGTATGTGTGACGCCATAACTGTTTCTCCTGTCCCTTCTAACTGTATAAACGAATCAGCGGCAAATGCCGACGGCTACCATTCCCGCGGCTTAATATTGGACAAGCAATTAATCTCGTCTTCCAGCTGTTGATAGTCTCCTTCTCCAAGCGGAGATAGTTCCCATATGGCAAGCGAGCGGCGCAGAGCGGCGGCTAAGGCGCTGATGAGAAAAGAATGAAACTCAACTCCCTCTGCTTCTGGATCTGTGCCGGCGGGTGGCGGGACGGCCCTCTGTCGAATGCCTTCCAGCAAGAATGTTACTGCCTGAAAGTTGAATAATCGCAGATACAGGTCGATTCGCTCCGGCAAACCAGGTTCGGAACTGCCTGCCCGGTAGCTTTCCAGCCACTCGTATTGGGCCTCATCAGACCAGCCCTCTCCCCCGTAAAACAGAAAGCGGGCGATCTCCTGGGCCGGGTCGCCCAGCCCGAAAAATTCCCAGTCCACCAACAGAACCTGCCCTCTGTGGAACAGGGCATTTTCTGCCGTCAAGTCTCCGTGGATTGGTGAAGGCGGCGTTTCACCAAGCAGAGGCAGCGCGCCATCCATCAGCATGTGCGCGGCCGAC
This sequence comes from Caldilineaceae bacterium, assembly GCA_034428435.1. Taxonomy (GTDB): domain Bacteria; phylum Chloroflexota; class Anaerolineae; order Caldilineales; family Caldilineaceae; genus Bin5. The sequence continues at coordinate 22,137 of DAOUHY010000029.1, forward strand.
CAAAGCCTTGAGAGTTGGTCGGCCAACAGTGGAACGTCAGCAGCAGATACCCATTCACGCAGTGGGCTTTCCCCTGCCTGCCAAATCTGCCAGAAAGTGAGCAGATTGAATGGGTGCGGGCTGAATCGTTGCACCTCGTCCCTGTCAGCACGATGCACTCGCGCCGCTGCATCGGCGTGGGCGATCCGATGGAAGCGATCAGCTAGCGTCAGGGCCCCACCGTCCACCCAGCGGTAGACCAGGATCTGGCGAGGCAGTCCGTGCGGATAGCGATCATACCAGAGCGGCTCCGGCGCCAGACCTGCGGGTGCAAACTGCGCCTGCCCGCTATACTGCCGCCGGCTGCGAGCCTGACCAGCGTCAGTAAACATCTTGACGACGCCATCGGTATGTTCGCCGCATCTTACCCGCCAGAGCAGATTGTCCCGCCCCTGCCAGTGGTCCGCGATGGTCACTTCCTGATCACGAAAGCGGCTGGAGGCGGCGCCTGTTAGATAGCCGTGTACGGCCTGTGTCCATGCACCCATGCCAGCTGCATCGCTCACTCATTAAGGAAGTTTCGCAAAAGATCGTGTCCGTACTCCGTCAGAATACTCTCAGGATGAAACTGCACGCCGAAGATGGGCTTGGACCTGTGCTGCACGCCCATCAACTCGCCCTCAACCGTGTGGGCCGTGGCGATCAATTCGGACGGCAGGGGCTCCTCTACAATCAAACTATGGTAACGTGTAGCAGTAAACGGGTTAGGGATTCCCTGAAAAAGAGTCGTCCCCTTGTGATGAATCGGACTGACCTTACCGTGCATTAATCGCGGGGCACGCTCTACCCTGCCGCCATGAACGTGACCGATGCACTGCTGCCCCAGACAGACACCCAGGATAGGTGTACGGTCGCCTAGGTGACGGATCGCATCGTTGCTGACGCCGCTGTCCTGCTGCGGTGTGCCCGGGCCGGGGCTGATTATGACGTGGTTCGGCCGTTTCTCGATCAGCTCCTCGATATCAATGGCCTCGTTACGCCATACCTGGATGCGGTTGGCCTCCTCCCCTCCGGGCAGAGGTGTCTCATTGATGATTTCGCCCAGAAACTGAACCAGATTGTACGTGAAGCTATCGTAATTGTCGAGGACGGCGAGCATTTCCCCGCTCCTTTCACCTGTTTCCCGGCTAAGCCTTCGCGAGCCTCTTTTGGCGGCGCTCATTCGAGCGGCGGATCCGATTCCACACTCCCGTCAATCCCATCGCCTTCTTCATTTCCATAAGCGTCTGTCGGGCCTCTTCCTGGGCCCGCTGCGTGCCTTCGTAGATCAACTGGTCGGTGAAGCCGGTCTGATCGGCGTAATAGGCTCGTCGCTCACGGATCGGTTCGAGGAAGTTTTCCAGGGCGTTGTAAAGTTTCGTCTTCACCTCCACATCGCCGACGGCGCCCTCCCGGTACCGGCTTTTCAGATCTTCCACCTCCTCCTTATTGGGATTGAAGGTGTCATGATAGCTGAAGACCGGGTTGCCTTCGACGGTGCCGGGAATGTCGGCGCGGATACGGTTTGGGTCCGTATACATGCTCATCACCCCTTTCCTGACCGTGGCCGAGTCGTCGCTGAGCAGAATTGCATTTCCCAGGCTCTTGCTCATCTTTGCCTGACCGTCAGTGCCAACGAGCGTGCCGCCGACGATATATGCGTCCGGCAAAGGAAAGACTTCGGAGTAGGCGTTGTTAAAGCGCCGCGCAATCTGCCGGCTGATCTCAATGTGGGACTCGTTATCCTTGCCTACCGGCACCATATGCGCACGCGGCATCAGAATGTCGGCCGCCTGCAGCACAGGGTACCCGAGCAGGTTGTAAGGCATCTGCTCCATTTCTGCCGCCGCGGCCATATCTTTTATTGTGGGCAATTGTTGCAAGCGCTCGACCGTTACCATGCCGCTGAGAATCAGGTGCATCTCGTAGATCTCATGCACGGCCGACTGCAGATAGAACGATGTCTTGTCCGGTTCTATACCAATCGCGAGGTGATCGAGAACGATCTCGCGAGCGTTTTCGCCGATTTGCGCGATATCCTCTTTGGATGGCTTCGTAGTCAGCATGTGGAGGTCGGCTATGATGAAGAAGCAATCGTACTCCTCCTGGAAAGCCAGTCGGTGCTGTAAGCTGCCTACATAGTGACCCACGTGCAGTTTGCCCGTTGGACGGTCGCCGGTGAGAATCCGCTTCTTCTGTGTCATTTTCCCCTCCCGGATTTTCAGGAATATCCAAATGTGTTTGGCATCTGCCTGGTCTCAATCGTCCAGACCCTCTTCGGCCCGCAGAACTGCGGCGGAAAGTGCCTTGGCTTTGTTTAGCGTCTCTTCCCACGCGTAGGTGGGATCGCTGTCTGCAACAACACCGCCGCCCGCCTGCAGATAGCAGGTCTTGCCCTGCATCACGATTGTGCGGATGGCGATGCAGGTGTCCATGGTGCCATCGTAGTCGATGTAGCCGACCGCGCCCGCATACAGCCCGCGTCGCAGTCCCTCCAATTCCTCGATGATCTCCATCGCTCTGACTTTCGGCGCCCCGCTGACGGTACCCGCTGGAAAAGTGGCTTTAAGCAAACTGATGGCGTCGTGACCGGGCGCCAGCTTTCCCTGCACGTCGCTGACGATGTGCATTACATGACTGTAGCGTTCGATCACCATCATTTCCGGCACTCTGACTGTGCCATACTTGCACACACGCCCCAGATCGTTGCGTCCCAAGTCGACCAGCATAACGTGCTCGGCCCGCTCCTTGGGATCGTTCAGGAGCCCCTCTGCCAGAGCATCGTCTTCGGCAGCGCTTTCGCCCCGCCAGCGCGTTCCCGCAATAGGGTGCAGGAAGGCGCGACCGTCTTCGAGCCTGACGTGCATTTCCGGGCTGGACCCGATAATCCACAACGGCTCGGCGGTCCCGGAATTCTCTTCCAAGCCGGCTACTCCGTTGAATTCCAGGAAGTACATATAGGGCGATGGGTTCAACATGCGAAGAGCGCGATATATCGAAAACGGCTCCGCATCTGTCGAACGACTGAGGCGCTGACTGGGTACAACCTGGAAAATGTCGCCGGCAGCGATATACTCCTTTGCCGCGCGCACGACTTCTTCGTACTCTTCCTTGGCAAAGTTGCTGCGCCACTCGGCATCACCCTCAACAGGGGAATTCACCGGCGGCGTGAGAGGGTGCCGCACGTCGCTGACAATCGCATCGATGCGGGCAACCGCATCGGCGTAGGCCGCTTCAATCTGCTCGTCGGTTGTCAGGTTCTGACCTGGTGTCTGCATGTTGGCTATGACCAGCAGTTTGTGCTGCACATGGTCGAAGACCACGAGGTTGTCGCTGAAGAGCAACAGCATGTCCGGGATAGCCAGCTTCCTCTCTGCCGTGGTGGGCAGGCGTTCGACGAATCGCACGGTATCGTAACCGAAATAGCCGACCGCGCCTCCCGAAAAGCGAGGCAGGCCAGGGACCTCCACCGGGCAGCGTTCCGCCAGAAGGCTGCGCACGGTCTCGAACGGGTCGCCTTTCTGGCGTTCCAACTCGGTGCCGTCCGCCCCGCCAATGACCATCTGATCACCTTGTGCGCACAGTGTCAGCGGCGGACGCACACCAAGGAAGCTGTACCGGCCCACTTGCTCCCCTTTCTCAACCGACTCCAGCAAAAAAGAGGGGCCGCCATTGCGCAATTTCAGGTAGACCGAGACCGGCGTCTCCAGGTCGGCTGGCAGTTCCCGAAACACCGGGATCGTGTTGCCGGATGCCGCATACTCCCGTACCTCTTCCAGTGAAGGACTATAGGTTGCCATGTGCCCTCTCCTCTTCCCTCGAAACCTGGCCCAGTTTTTTCCCCAACAAAAAACCCCGTCTCCCGTAGCAGTCATAAGCTGCTGCCAAAAGGGACGAGGTCCGTCATGACGCCCGCGGTGCCACCCTGTTTAGACTGGTGAACTATGGACAACAAAAAATCCCTCGCATGAAACGCAAGGGATGCTCGCACCAGTCTCACTCATCGCGCTCAGACCATCTCGCCTGGCGGCGCAATTGTCTGAACTGCAGCGCCCTGATAACGGTGGCGTCTCCGGATCCGGCTAGTACGTGGCACTTCACTTTACTGGGAAGCCTTATGGCCCCAATATCGGTACGTGTCCACAGTTCGCCGTCCAACTCCCCGGTCCATTCACACTCTGCGCCGCTGTCCCGCTTCCACCTGTCCGGGACTCTCTGGAGCCCGCTCTGAGCGCTACTATTCCGGTTCACAGTCATTATTGTTCAGTTGTTGCAACCGAATATATCTCAATAGGTACAGACTGTCAATTTTCTGAAGCAGTCGTGTCGTAGCCTGCTACGAAGGGTTGGACGACCCACTGGCGACTCAGTTAAGGCAGAGAGAATGTCGCGTCAAGGCCTGGGCCGGGAAATGCAGAATCGCGTGTGACCGGTATCGGAGCAGGGATGGCGTAGCCTTAACTGTGGAACGCTCGTGTCAGCAGCTAACGTGCGAAATACGAGAGAAGACGAGAGAACCGTCTGAAGTCGCTCTGTGCGCAAACGGGTACTGACCGAAGGTGTCATCGAGGTCATGGAAGACCCCTGAAGGAAACGCGAGACGGCAATTCGTTCTGGCTCCCTGCTGAACGTCTCGCCCCGACACATTTACAACGAGCAGGATGATGATCAGCGAATCCAGTACTCAAAGTCCGAAAATGAGAGAATACGGAACAAGCAGCGTGCTGTCAGCTTGCCTTTTCGCCCAACTGTAAGCCAAAGGCAAAAGTCGCCCGTCTTCCAAGTCGCGCAGTTGAACAACAACTAAGAGCTCTGAATCCGACGTTCAGGAGCGGGCATCTGGACAAGAGAAACGCCCGCCTCCTGCAGAAAAAGACGACTGTTCTCGTCCGGGTAAGTGCCGACATAAACGACTCTGTCTATACCCGCATTGATTATCATCTTGGCACAGGTGATGCAAGGCTGGTGGGTCACATAGATCATGCTGCCAGCGGTGCCCACGCCGTGGAGCGCTGCCTGGATAATGGCGTTTTGTTCAGCGTGAAGGGGACGCAGACAGTGGCCGTCGATCATCAGGTGCCCGACATCATCACAGTGTGGCAGACCGGTTGGCGCACCGTTGTAGCCCGTTGTCAGGATGCGTCTGTCGCGGACGATGACAGCGCCCACGTGGGCACGATCACAGGTGCTGCGTGTGGCCACGGTGAAGGCGATATGAAGGAAATACTCATCCCACGTTGGGCGATCTGCTTGCGACGGGGTCATGCTCAACGTTGAACTACCTGGCCCTTGACTGCATCAGTCCAGTCGGCGGGTTTCACCCATGGGGATCTTCACCTGTCCGTTGTGGGCCGGGTCGGGCTGGTGTCTGGGCTGCTTTGGCGCCGTCACTTCCTCCTTCTCGGCTTCTCTGTCATGGAGAAGGTCCGCCAGGATTCGGCGCGTATCCTCTTCAGTCGGTGATGCCAGCAAAACAGTTTCCTGTACCGTACGTTCTCTACTGAAGCGTCCTTTCTTGGGGATGAGAATCTCATGTTCGATAGCCAGGCAAGTTTGCGTTATTCTTCCGTAACTGACCTTGCCGTATCGGACGCTGCGGACAGACTTGGGGAAGAAGAAGACGTACCACATACCAACGTCTTTTTCGGGCCACTCAGCCAGCAGAAAGCGTTTCGGCTGTACCAGACAGATGACAGCGTGTTCCCGAGTCGCAAACGTGCGGAAATACCCTTGCAACCAGGTAAATCGTTCGCTCTTTTCCTCGACCGAGAAGTAGCCGCTGGCGTGGATCGGCACGCTGTCCTTTGGGGCTAAAGGTTGTGGGGTGACGGAAGGCGTCGCCAATTCGCGAAACTGTACGTAGTCCCGGCTGCGCCAGTGGCGGCGAAGCCAGATGAAGGATACGAAGAGCACAAGGCATATCCCCGTCGTGAAGAATCCACCGGGTACGAATCCAAAACCGCCCATCGCGCCGACGACCAGAAGCAGGCCGTCTATCCAGCGGACGGCCGGTGTTCCGGCAAGGATCATACGGTCGAGGTGATATAGCAGACGGGACACGATTTAGTCTGTGCCTGCAATCTGACGGGTCAGAGGAGTGAACTATGTGAGAAGACCTCGCCCAACTGGACGAGGCCAGGCTACAGCAGGGTCAAGCTGGTCTGGTTACGGGCGAAATGGCCCTGTCAAGCCGGTGCGGGCAATGTCCCCCCGCTCAAGTCCAGTCCCTGGTCACGGCTATCCTCCTCCTGCGACCTTTCGCTGCCGTCCCTTTCAGAGGTTGGTGTGCCGCTGGTCTGTCTTGTCTCGATGTCGTCAAGCGATTGGAATGGGTCTTCGCCGCGCATGATGGCCTCGAACTCCGCAGCATGCAAAGTTTCCTGCTCCAGCAGAGCCGCCGCCACAGCGTCAAGGCGGTCCTCATAGGAAGTCAGGATCTCGTGGCAGCGACGGTGAGCCTCGTCCACCAGATTGCGAACCTCTTCATCGATCTCCTGCGCAACCTTGTCGCTGTAATTGCGAGTCTCGGCGATGCCCCGCCCCAGAAATACCATCTCTTCGCGTTCACCGTATTGTACCGGGCCAAGCGTCTCGCTCATGCCCCACTGGGTAATCATCAAGCGCGCCATGTTCGTCACGCGTTCCAGGTCGTTGCTGGCACCAGTTGTGATATCTTCGAACCGAATCTCTTCAGCGACCCGTCCCCCAAGGAGCGCCGCAAGTTCATCGCGGAACTTGTCTCTTGTGCTCAGGTTGGACTCTTCCTCCGGCAAGGGCATCGTGTAGCCACCTGCCATACCCCTGGGTACGATGGTCACCTTGTGTACAGGATCATGTTTGGGAAGGACGTGCATCGCTACGGCGTGGCCGGCCTCATGATAGGCGATGATCTCCTTTTCCTTGGGAGACATAACGCGGCTGCGCCGTTCCGGCCCCGCGATGACCCGTTCGATCGCTTCCTGGAATTCAGCTATGCCAATCGAACGTCGATTGCGTCGGGCTGCCAGAATCGCCGCTTCATTCACCAGGTTTTCGATGTCAGCGCCCACAAACCCAGGCGTCTGCTTGGCAACGACCTCCAAATCGATGTCGGTTGCCAGCGGCTTGCCTTTTACGTGGACGTCCAGAATCTGGCGTCGGCCCTTTACATCGGGCGAGTCCATCATCACCCTGCGGTCGAAGCGGCCGGGCCGTAACAGCGCCGGGTCCAGGATATCCGGCCTGTTGGTTGCTGCGATGATGATGATATTGACATCGGTGTCAAAGCCGTCCATCTCGACCAGGATCTGGTTGAGAGTCTGCTCGCGTTCATCGTGGGAGCCGCCCAGACCTGCGCCGCGGTGCCGGCCCACAGCGTCGATCTCATCGATGAAAATGATGCAGGGAGAGTTCTTCTTGGCCTGCTCGAACAGGTCTCGAACGCGGCTGGCCCCGACGCCAACAAACATTTCCACAAACTCGGAGCCGCTTATGTTGAAGAAAGGGACACCTGCTTCACCGGAAACCGCCTTCGCCATCAACGTCTTGCCGGTTCCGGGCGGCCCGACGAGCAACACGCCCTTGGGAATACGGGCGCCGAGAGACGCGAACTTCTGCGGCTCTTTGAGGAAATCAACCACCTCCTCCAGGTCCTGTCGGGCCTCTTCATTGCCTGCCACGTCCCCGAAGTTGACAGTAGGTTTGTCACCCGTGAACATGCGCGCCTTGCTCTTGCTGAAGCTGAAGGCCTGATTGCCGGCGCCTTGGGCCTGGCGCAAAATAAAGATGAAAAAGACCGCAATCAGCAAGATGGGCAACAGGGCGAGCAGAATGCTACCGTACACCTCCCACCCACTCGGCGCTTCGATCTGCACATTGACGGCGGAAAGCTGGTCTTCGGTGACGCCCAGATTCTCAAGCGTTTCGACCAATCCGATTCCGGTCTCTTTACGCGAACCAATGAGCTTGCCGCCCGAATAAGCGAATACTTCGTCACCGTCAACGTGAATCTCTTGAACGTTGCCGCCGCGTACCAGGGACGCGATCTCGGCGATGGAAACGGTCGCCGAGATATTGTTGCCCTGGTTACTCAGAACGATATAGAGAAACGCGCCGAGAGCTACAACCAAAAGGAAGTAGATCATGCCGTTTCGAACTCGTTTGGAATCCATAGCTCCTCTTAGGGTCCGCGGGGTCCGAACAGTCAGCCAAATCGACTTCTTAGGCCTTTACGTCCGATTAGGACCCTCCACCGCCCCGCGGGAAGTCTAGCATAGGGAAATCACAGCGTCAAATAGTTCGGATACAGGCTATGCCTCAATCTCAAACGCAAACACGTAACCGAAATGCACTTTCATTGTGCCGCAGCAGCGTCTTACATGCAGTAAGACTGCATCCACCTTTCAGGCCGGCCGCAGGGAAAGAAGCGTGATCTCCGGCCGGCAGTTGAAACGGAAGGGGAGAGGCCAGACGCCCAGCCCTCGGTTGGTATAGAGTTGATAATTTCCGACGTGGTAGTGCCCGATGGGGTATTTGGTTGCCATGTGCGGCAGTAGCGGCGCACGCGTCGCCAAACCGCTGCCGTCAGGACGCGTTGTTGGCAACCGGACCTGCCCGCCGTGGCTGTGCCCGCTCAGTTGCAGGGCGACCGGCAGTTTCTCCCTACGAATGGTATCGAAGTAGTCGGGCTCGTGGCAAAGCAGTAGCCTCGTGTAGTCGGACGGTGTGCCTGCCAATGCAAGTTGCGGTCGCGGATGTCCCGACCAGGCGTCGTCCAGCCCAGCGATGATGAGACCAGGAGTGTAACCGGCGTCTCGGCCAGAGCGGCTCCCACCGTATCGCGATCGGTCCACAGATCGTGATTGCCGTACACCGCATAGGCAGGAGGCTCCAGCATGCGCAAAGGCTCGATCAGACCAGCTGCAAAACGGGACTCGTGCCCTACGTAGTCGCCTGTAAATACGACAATGTCGGGCTGCAATTCGTTGACACGGGTGACCGCAGCCATCAACTGTTCCATCGCAGTGAAGCGGCTGAGATGAATGTCAGAGAGCTGCGCGATTCGTAGGCCGGACAGTCGTTCGGCCAGACGCGGGAGACGGAACGTCCTTTCTTCGACGTCGACCCATGACCGTTCCAGCAGACCTCCGTATCCGAGGCCGGCAGCGCCAGCCAACGCCGCGGAGCCGGCCAATTGCAGGAACCTGCGCCGGGTAAACATGAATTATGACATTCCCTTGGGGCGGCTTCTGGAAGTCTACGGAATGGCGGATCATGCCTTAGGCTGCACAGACGCGGCTTACTGCGATGGTAGAGTGGGATATGTAGCCCGCGAGCGGAGTTGCTGCTTTGCTACTCTAGATCGATCCTGTAGAGCGGCTCAAGACCAGCGGCTACGCGGTCCACATTGTCGGCGGCGCACTGTGCTCGTTTACGGGACGTGCCGTCGGTTACCCCTGCCGTATGAGGCGTAGCTATGACGTTCGGCAGCCTGAAGAAAGGTGAACTGAGGTCCGGGGGCTCCTGGCTATACGCATCGATTCCGGCGCCGCCCAGTTTGCCGTCCAGCAGTGCCTGTGTCAGCGCCTGTTCATCGATTAAGGCGCCGCGTGCGACGTTGATTATGTAGGCCGTCGGCTTCATCAGGCCCAGCATACGCGCGTCGATAATGTGATGGGTCTCGCTGTTCAAGTGCAAGTGAAGCGATAGGATGTCCGATTCGGCAACCACCTTTTCGAGGTCGTCGGGCGTGCCCACAAACGAGAGGCCGAACTCCTGCCGCTCCCCGTCGCTGACCTCCCGTATGTCGATGGCCGCGATTTTCATCCCGAATGGCACCGCGCGACGTGCCAACTCGATGCCGCTGGCCCCAAAGCCGATGATGCCCAGCTGCAGCCCTTCTAATTCCAGGCCCATCGGTTCGTATAGCTCACCCTCATCCAGAAGCGTGCGCGCTTCCGGATAGCGGCGCGTTAACATCAGAATGAACATCATCGCGGTCTCGGCCAGCGCTACCGCGCTGAAAGCGCCTGGGCAGTTGGCCACCGGAATGCCCTTTGTCTTCCAGTAATCCAAGTCGAAGTGATCGAAGCCCGTCCCCAGTATCTGCCACAAGCGCGCGTCGGTGGCAGCGTCTACCATCTCTCGCGTTCCAGCCGAACCGCCGTGGTCAATGACTGCATCCATCCCTTCGAACTGGGGCGCCAACGGTTTGTCGTAATCCAATACATGCATGTTGTGGTTGCGGCTGACAGCCTTTACCACGTCCATGCCCCACGGATTAAACATCGAGACTTTGACTGGATGGGGCAAAAAGATGACGTTCAATTGCTTCATAATGGGATCACCTGCGCTATGGTGGCAGGCTGTGGCGCCCACCTTGGTTGGATTCTGACTGGTCAGAGTCTTAAAGAGTCGTAAAGCCGCCGTCGGCCACAAGTACCGAGCCGGTTACGAAAGAGGCTTCATCGCTGGCCAGAAAAAGTGCGGCTGGGGCGATTTCGCTTGGCGCGGCAAATCGTTTTAGCAGATTCGCTTCACGGTAAGGCGCCAGTTTTTCTTCAGGTATCGTCTCTGTCAGCGGCGTGTTCATTGAGCCGGGACAGACGGCATTCACGCGAATGTTGTCAACTGCGTGGTCGACCGCCATAGAGCGCACAAGGCCGATGACGCCATGCTTGCTGGCGTTATACGATGCCTGCAGCCCGTTGCCGACCAGGCCCGAAAGCGAGGATATGCAAATGATGTTGCCGCCGCCCTGTTGACGCATCTGAGCAACTGCGTATTTCGAACACAGAAACATGCTCTTCAGGTTCGTGTCAACGACAAAATCCCACTCGTCTTCACTGGTGTCGACCACATCCTTGTTTATCTGCACGCCCACGTTGTTGACCAGAACATCCAGCCGCCCGTATACCTCAACCGCGTCGCGCGTCAGGCGTTCCGCATCCTGCCGTAGCCGCACATCCATCTGTACAAGGGTTGCCTCTCCGCCCTTTGACCGGATCAGCTCTACCGTTTCCTGGCCCTTCTCCGCGTTAATTTCGCCCACCACGACCCGTGCGCCCTCGCTGGCGAACAGCGTGGCTACCGACTGTCCCAGCCCCATGCCCGCGCCCGTGATCGCCGCTACTTTACCCTGCAGCCGATGTGCCATACCGAATGCACCCTGTTCAATATGGAAGCAGACCGCCGCTCACGTTGTACGTCTGGCCGGTCATGTAACTGGCGTCGTCAGAAGCCAGGAAAGCAACCACGTTCGCAACATCCTCCGGCTGCTGGATGCGGCCCACGGGAATGCCGGCGACCGCTTCCGCCTTTACTGTACCGATCTCCACCCCCCGACGCGCCGCAGTCTCGCGGTCGATCAGATCCCACATTGGCGTATCGACAATGCCGGCGCATACACAGTTTACCAGGATACCGTGCTCAGAAAGCTCCAATCCCATCTGCTTGGTCAGCGCTACAACGGCATGTTTGCTGGCGGCGTAGGCTCCCAAAGGAATGCCTTTGCCAGGCGCGATTTTGCCCGCCCCTGATGCGTTGTTGATGATACGCCCGCCGCCTCCCTGCTCGATCATCTGGCGCGCCCCTGCTTGTGAGCACAACAATACGCTCTTGGCGTTTACGTTCATCAGCGCATCCCACGTTTTCTCATCCGTCTCCAGCAATGGCGCAACCGCACCAATGCCGGCGTTGTTCACGAGAATCTGCAAGCTTCCCAATTGCTCGCAGGTCTCGGCCACCATCCCCTCCACTTCTTCTCTGCTGGTCACGTCCGCCTGGTGCGCAAAGGACTGGCCGCCCATCTCCTGAATTTCGGCAGCCACCCGCGCGGCCGTTTCACCATCCAGGTCTGCAACCGTCACCAGACAGCCCTCGCGCGCCAAACGCAAGGCTATGGCCCTTCCGATGCCTCGCCCGGCCCCGGTGACGATCGCGACCTGACCGTCAAGGTTGTAGCGCGGCATAGGCTACCTCCCGCAGAATTTCCCTGACGCCGTTCGCCTCAATGCTCACCGTCTTTTGTCTCGTAGGGAACCTGCATCAGTTCCAAAATGTAGCCGTCCGGATCCTCGAAGAAGACCACGTGGACAACGGCCCAACCGAGATCGAAACTGACAGGCTTGGATACGAACTTGACCCCTTCCGCTTTCAGTTCCTGGTAGGCCTGTGCCATGTCCGGAACGCCAAAACAGATATGGGAGTGGCCCACATCTCCCAGCTTTCCGTCCGAGACCTTTCCCTCCGGCTGCACGTATTCTTGCAGGTCGAGCAGCATCCCCGGCGATTCCGGCGCCTGCAGACGCACAACCTCCATGATCACGTCGTCTTTGCCTGCCATCTTCGAGATCGTCTCGCCTTCCAGCCGGTGAGTTTCAATCTGTTCCATCCCCAGCAGGTCACGGTAAAACGCCAGTGAGCGTTCCATGTCGCTCACTGTGACCGAAATATGATCCATCACATTGACTGAGCTGATCACTGTGCGCTTCCTCCCTGTTCAGTGTGTTTCCAGAGCATCCAACTCGCCCAACCGTCGAATCCATCGCTGGTGAAGGGCGTCGTCGATGGAACGCCAGTATGGTCCGTACATAAGGCGGCCTGCCTGCGCGAAAGCCCTGTGGTTACCTCGCATCTGTTCCTGGATGGCTACCGTCGCCTCAGGCGTGTCCGGATCCTCATAGTAGACAACCACACCCTGCCTCCGGTGATTGTCCCCACCAAATGCAGCATGCCAGAGAGCGACATTGAATACCAGGACATCGCCCGGCTGCGATTCGAACGTAAAGGCAGGCACATCGGCCTGGGCAATGTTGTAGGCGCTCTCAGGTTCGCGGCTGATCTGGCTGTGAAAGGGATCGCGGTGGGAGCCGGGTATGACCCGCAAGGCGCCCGTGTCCGCGTCAAGTGGATCCGGATAGATACAGAACTTGACGGCCATGTAGTCCAGCGATCTTGTATCGGGGTGCCAGTGCGTGTCACTGACATGGTAGTTCCCGTCCACCGCGATAGCCAGCACATCCTTACCCATCAACTGTTCGGCCACGTCGGCAAAACGAGAATCGTGTGCCAACCCGGCGATGAATGGGGACTTCTCCTCCATTAGCGATGCGTAGTGGCGGCTCTTGCCGTCATGCTGGCCGCCCTCAATCCAGGAGTCCAGCCCTGCATTAAACTCACGGCTGTACCGCGCCATCTCCTCCGCAGACAATAGCTGGCGAAAGATCAGGAATCCGAAATCGTGGAACAGGTTCAGCTGCTGTTTCGACAGTTTCATTTTAGCTCTTTCAATGGAAGATGGGTGTGTCAGCCCTGCAGAATAGGAGCATGGAGAACGAGACGGTGTCGCGCCGGCCAGAATCGTTTAGGGCACTTCGACAAATTAAGAATTGCCCTCTGGCGAAAACGGGGACTGATTGCCTGAGCACGCAGGAGTATAGCATTCAGATTCGCGCCGCGTCAACCAGTTCCTTTCCTCGGTTGCATCCCAAAATGGGGGTGAACTTTCGAATATCTCTGGAGGCACCCTAGCCATAATCAGTTCCCATTCCGGTTTCCGCCAGAATAAGCGCCGTCTCTGACCACTGACTACTGCAGTTCTGGGCGGTCGGGCCTATTCGGCCCTCCCTTGTGCGGGGGCTCCGCCCCCGCAACGCCCCCTCTCCTACAACATGCCTCGCCGACCTGGTGTCGACATTGGTGACGAGTGCCC
>DAOUHY010000030.1:0-5502 GCA_034428435.1 Caldilineaceae bacterium
TAGCCTTCGGTGGGGTCGGCAGGATAGTCGATCTGACCGACTTCATCGAGAAAGGCGCGGCGGAAGTCTTCGCGGGAGAAGCTGCGTTCGACGGAGCGTTCGGAGGTCCGGCTCTGATCGAGGCCCTGGTTGTTCATGAAACGGATGTCGACGACGCGCTGGTCGAGGGGGCTGAGGCGGACATGGACGCCGGCGGCGGCGGAGGCGTGCGTGCGGATGAAATGACGGGCGACGGGGACAGGCACCTCGCCGAGATCCCAGACGTCGACGCCGGCGCTGGACAGGCCGCTCATGAGGGCGCGTATGAGCATGCGGGAGCTGCGGTGTGAGTCGCGGTTGATGACGACGTAGCTGCCGCGCGGGAGGTTGGCGCCGAGGCTGCTGCCGAGCTTGGCGGCGAATTCGGGCGTAATGTCGACGTTGACAACGCCGCTGACGCCGGCTCCGCCGAAGAGAGAACGGCGGCCGCGGCTGCCCCAGATGATGCTCTCGCGCACGACGGCGCCCGGCTCGATGCGCTTGTTCGGCCACAGTTTCACGTCGGGATGGACGACACAGTTCTCGTCGAGCACACAGTTATCGCCGATGACAACGTCCTCATAGGCGATGGTGCCGCTCTTAAGACTGCACTGGCGGCAGACGATGGCGCCCAACAGCTCGCAGGTCTCGCCTATGTAGGTGTTGCGCCAGACGACGCAGTTTTCCAAACGGCTATAGCGGTCGACGATGGTGTAGTCGCGGACCACGCACGGCCCCTGGACGGTCACGCCCTCCTTGACTTTGACAGCGTTGCCGAGATAGACCGGCCCGATAATGCGTGCATCGGCGGCGATCTCGACATCGGCGCCCAGGATCAGGTCGCCGCGCGGGCGCGTACCTTCGAGCAGGGGCGCGGCTCCACCGCCGGCGACAGGTGCGGACGCGGGGAAGGCGGCGGCCGGCACTGTTTCACCCATGGGCTGGGGCAGCCAGACTTTACCGCTGATAAGGTCGGCGCTGGCGCGCATATATTCGCCGATGGTGCCGACGTCACACCAGTAGCCTTCGGCCACGTAGGCCTGCAGCCGCTCTCCGCGTTGCAGGAGAGCGGGGAAGAGCTCGGAGGAAAAGTCGTAGGCGGCACCGTCGGGGATGAAGTCCAGGACGGCCGGTTCAAGCACGTAGATGCCGGTGTTCACCCGGTCCGAGCGGACGGCGCTCCAGTCCGGTTTTTCGAGGAACTGGGTGATGCGGCCGTTTTCATCGCTGACGACTGTGCCGTATTCGAGAGGGTTGGGAACGGGATAGACGGCGATGGTGGCGAGAGCGCCGATGGTGAGATGGTGTTGGACGGCGGCCTGGAGGTTGAAGTCGGTGAGGGCGTCGCCGCTGATGACGAGGAAGGTGTCGTTGAGATGGGCGGCGGCGTTTTTGACACCGCCGGCGGTGCCGAGCGGCATCTCCTCGACGACATAGGTGATATAGAGACCGAGGGTGCAGCCGTCACCGTAGAAGTCCTGGATCACTGAGGGCAGATACTGGAGGGTGATGACGATCTCGGTAATGCCGTGGAATTTGAGCAACTCAAGAATATGACCGAGGACCGGCTTGTCGACAAGCGGGACCATCGGCTTGGGACGCCCAATCGTCAGGGGACGCAGGCGGGAGCCTTCACCGCCGGCCATGACTACGGCTTTCATAGTTTGTGTCCAGTGACCGTTGGTCAGTGGTCAGTGGCTCGTGGGCTTCGCTGGCCACTGGTAAAGGGTAGCCGGCCGCTGCCGCTATATGGGCGGCCAGGGATAGTTTCGCTGGTGAACGGGCGGCGATGGGTAGTGGCGGGAAGAGAGCAGCTCGCGGATGCGGCGGCGCAGGGCATCCAGTTCAGGAGGACTGAGAAGCAGGCTCAGCGTGCTGTGCACGGGCCCGGTGTCGACGAGATGCTGAAGCGACGCCAGGTCGGCGAGCAGGCCTTCCTCGATGGTTTCGCCGGCAAACTCCCAGATAACGGTGCGCAACTTGTATTGATGATGGAAGCAGATGCCGTGGTCAATGGCCCACATGTGGGCGTGCGCCGGTTTCCCCCACCCGCCTTCGACAGAAAACCTGCGGTGATGTCCATAGAGGCAGTGACCGGCCTTGCGGTCGGCGTTGTTGATGAGGTAGTCGAAGAGCGTGAGGCGGCGCAAGGCGGGGGCATAGCGGGCGTCCTCGCGCATATTGAAGTAGTGTATATCGGGATCGCACTCGATGAAGAACTGGATGCTGCCGGGCCCGCGCGGCCCGTCGCGCAGGACGGTGGGCGGCACGAGTCGCCAACCGAGGGCTTCGCTGACGACGAAGGCGGCGGTCTCGCGCTGGCAGAGGGTGCCGGTCGGGAAATCCCAGAGTGGATTTTCGCCGCGGCGGGGTTTGTAGACGGCGGGGATCTCGTGCTGATGGTGATGTACGGTTGCCAGGAAGGCGTAGTTGGAGCTGTAGGGCAGGAGACCTTTTTCTTCGATTCTGCCTTCTGCCAGCGCGCTCAGTATCTCTCTGTCGGCGGTCGCGGCCGGGCCGCCGCGCCCGTCTTGATCGGCTACGGGCGGTCTGCCGCCATCCCCGTCGCGGCTGTTGTCTTCACTGTGCACCCGCTGTTCGACCGTCTTCTCGTTGTCCATTGTGGCGGCAAGGTGGATGCTACCGGTAGTACAGTTGGTGCCGGCGCTGTGTGCGGCGCGACAGGGTGTGAGGCAGAGTAGCAGTGCAGGTCAGTTGCAGTGCAAGTCAAACGGCGCGAGTCAAATAGACAGCGGAAATGCGTGGCCGTTGGTGCGCGGGCAGAAGTGCCCTTCGGGCTCGATGACGCGCCCACAGAGGGGGCAGTCCGGCCGGCCGGCGGCGACGACCTGCAGGGCATGTTCGCTCAAGGAGCGCATCTGTGCGCGCGTTGCATAGAAGCGGGCCTTGGGATCGTCGCCGGGGTCTTCGACCGATTCGGGACTGGGCGGCGCGGGCGGCGGCTCCTCCTCGCCTGCGGCGGGGTCGGGTACGGCCTGTGCGATGAGGACCATGAGGTCCTGCCGTTCATCGTAACCCAGCCCGAGCTGTCCGACGCGAAAGGCCGGCTCGAGCGGTTCGCGCAGACTGGGGGCGGCGGTCTCTTCCTCGACGGCCGGCAGGTCGGCGCGTTCCTTTTCGAGCTCCTCCAGCAGTTGCAGAATGGAGGTTGCGAGGGCGGCCACCTGCTCTTTCTCCATGATGAGGGTGGCCATGTCGGCGCCCTGGCGGGCCTGCAGAAAGAAGGTACGCTTACCGGGGCGTCCGACGGCGTCGGCGACGATAGCGCTAACTGGATTGAAGTCGAAGGTAAACTGTGATTCCATATGCCGGTGATCGGTAACGGGTGCAGTGGCTGGCGTTTACGGCATGTGCCAGCGGGATGGCGGTAGGCCCATGGTGCAGCGGAAGGGACCCGTTCGCGTCAGATTGGACTCAGTCTTCTCTTTCTAACTTTATCACAGGGAAACCGCCGCTGTCATTCATGGCCAGGATGCTTGGTCCAAAACGATGGAAGGCGACGAGGCTGATCGAAGCGGTGCTGATCTGGATGCGCTGGAAGAGATCGAGCGGCGTGCCGAGATAGTAGGCCATGCTGGTGCGCAGGACGTCGCCGTGGGCGAAGAGGGCGATGACCTCGCCCGGGTGCTCTGTGCGGATGCGCTCCAGGGTCGTGATGACACGGTTCTGCACCTCTCGCAACGTTTCGCCGCCAGGGAAACGGAAACCGCCCGGGAAGACCTGAACCAGTCTCCATTCCGGCCGCTTGCCCAACTCCTTCAACTCGCCGCCGCGCCATTCGCCGTAATCGACCTCCAGGATGCCCGGCTCGACGGTGACGGGCAGGTCCAGCGCGGCGGCCAGGGGTTGGGCCGTCTGCAAGCAGCGCAGGAGCGGGCTGGAGTAAACGGCGGTGATGGGCTGGTCCTTGAGACGCTCGGCAACCTGTTGGGCCTGCTCCTTTCCCTTTTCGTTCAGAGGGACGCCGGGCGTGCGGC
Organism: Caldilineaceae bacterium; assembly: GCA_034428435.1. Classification (GTDB taxonomy): domain Bacteria; phylum Chloroflexota; class Anaerolineae; order Caldilineales; family Caldilineaceae; genus Bin5. The sequence continues at coordinate 4,017 of DAOUHY010000030.1, forward strand.
CGGCCAGCGCGCCGCGTTCGGTCCATGCGTTTTCGCCGTGGCGAATCAGGAAGAGATAGGTAGGGCGCGGGGGTTTTTCCTTTTCGCGTTCGTCGTCAGACTGGCTTTCGCTTTCATCTTTGGCTGCGTCTGGCTCCTCGGTGATACTTTTTTGTTCTTCGATCAATCCTGTTCCTCTTCGCAGGGCGCGGTTTGCTGGTTGTGCGGGTTGGTTGCGTTTTTATTGTAACCGTGATCCGGCGCTGTGTAAATGCGGGAAATGGATTGGGAGTGGTGATGGGGCTGTCGCAGGGTGCAGTTCAATATGGGGGTGAGCTCTCGCAAATCTCTGGCTGCGACTAAACCACGACCGGTCCGCGCTCAACTCTGAGGGAGGGAAAGCGCCGTCTCTGACCACTAACCACTGACTACTGCAGTTGGGCGGTCGGGCCTTTGGCCCTCCCTTGTGCGGGGGGAATCCCCCCGCAACGCCCCCCTTCAGTCACCTCCCGCGCCGAGTGCGTGTTCAGTGCAGCCGCTGCCTCCCGCGGCCCATCACGCAGCCCCCAACTGTCGCACGCCACTGTAGGGGCAGGCCTCGTGCCTGCCCAGCGCATCAATACAAGTGAACGACTGACAGTTTCAGCCACTGTCGGCAAGAATTCCCCACTTGACCATTCTTAACGCAACAAGGACTGCGCCCTGCAGAGCGAGGCGTGAGGGGCGGGGAAGGTGATCGAAGCGATACTCGTCTTCGCGGAAAACCGCGGCCGCGGGTGACGGAGACCCGGGTTATTTCAGCCGCCCTGTCTCCGTTTGGAATTCACCAATGGTTACAAGCCGGTGGATATGGCGGGAACAGACCCAGGCGAACAGGTGAACGACCGATCGGATGGAACTGTCCGAGAAGAAGTGGAGGGAGCCGAACCGTGCGTAAATCTGAGCGCTTGGCGTTCGTGAAGCAGCGGTCAGCCACCTGGGCCAATTTGGAATGCTATGGACTCTCAGCCAATAGTCTCTTCAACGGCCAGAACGCTCCCTCGCCTTCGCCAACCAGCCTGTGGATCAGACTCTCCGTTTCGACCTTCGTACTGGGATTGCGATAAAGTCTCTCCAATGCCTCGATCCACTGATTGTCCGACTCCCAAAGCCACAGCACTCGCTGGTTCTTGCCGCGAACACCCCCTTCATGCAGATACAGCCGGGCAATCTCAAGCGTATCCTCTGGCGCCGCTTGCGCCAGCCGCGGGCTCGCCTTCACGAGTTCATTATCCCACCTTAAGAACCCGCTTGCCCGTTCAAGGGTCTCCCTCACTCGCCGCGCAAGCCAGCCAGGCTCGAAAATCCCTCTGTCCAGGTTGATCCAGAAGCCGAATTCCATGTACACTTCCCGCTCTTCATCATTCGGTAGCAGCCGGTCCCAGAGTTCCCGCAACCGGCCCTTGACCTCCCGGCTGAACTCAAAGGACTCTTCGGCTTGATCTCGGGATATGAATGAGCGCCCGAT
>DAOUHY010000031.1:0-19055 GCA_034428435.1 Caldilineaceae bacterium
GAGCCCTGACGGTTGGAATAGCAGTTCCCAGTTCAAGTTTACCGTTGGGTGGTCTCGTAGGTTGCCTCCCACTCCGGGCAGGTGGTGATTGACAGTCACTCCAACTTCCTGCAGATGCGGCGCCGGTCCAATCCCGGAAAGCATCATGATCTGCGGTGTCCCGACTGCGCCGGCGCAGAGCACAATCTCTTCCGCCCGGAAATCTTCCACCTGGCCGTCCCGCTCCACTTCTACGCCAACTGCCCTCCCTCTTTCCAACAGTATCCGACGAGTCGTGCAGTCGGCCAGAACATGGAGATTGGGGCGGCTTCTGGCCTGGGCCAAGTAGGTCACAGCGGTGCTCTGGCGCACGCCCGCGATGTTGTTGAGGGGGAAGGGTCCTATACCGGTTGATCCGGGCAAGTTTGCGTCCGGACACTCCGGAAAACCGGCCTGACGGCAAGCCTCGGCCCAGGCCCTCTGATCAGGGCCCCACTCTTCTTCAGGATACCTGCGAACGCCGATTGGCCCATCGCAACCGTGATGTTCAGCCGAGCCAAAGTCGTGGTCGTTCTCAAGTTTGCAGTAGTACGGCAATACCTGTTCGAAGCTCCACCTGTCGTTGCCCATTTCGGCCCAGGCGGCAAAATCTTCCGGAATCCCGCGCAGGAAGATCTGCGCATTCACCGCGCTGGATCCGCCCACCACTCTGCCCCTCGGAACCGGCATGTCGTCGCGCATCTGTGACGCCAACCCCGTGTAACCCCAGTCGTGGCTTTGAGCGATGATTCCGGACGGCGTGCCGTAGCCCAGTCGAATGTCGGCAGGTAGGCTTTCCGTCGTAGGGTAATCGGGGCCTGCTTCAAGCAAGAGCAGTTGCCGGGTCGGGTCTTCTGTCAGACGGGCAGCAAGGATATTCCCCGCCGACCCGGAGCCAACGATTAGTGTGTCATAGATCACGCGACAACGACTCTCAAAAGTTTCGGGCCCACAGGACTACGTGTTGGCAGCCTTAGTTGGCCACAGTTCATCGCCCTCTTGGCGCTCGCGGTAGCCGCTGACGATCATGCCCGCCCGTTCGACTCTCTGGCCGGCGACCTCGCGATTCTGCGGATCGCGGTAGCCCATGCGCACCAACCTACGCGGCTTCTTGGTCTGATTGATGTAGGAGCCATGGATCGTATCGATGCAAAATACAACTACATCGCCGGCCTTGGCCGGAACGGCCACGGTTTCTTCGAGGTGGAATTTGTCAGTGGGCAGGTGAGGCGAGCAAGGGCCGTCCTCGGTCTCTGTGATATGTTCCAGATGGCCCATTTTGTGCGAGCCGTCCAGGAAGCGGATCTCACCGTTCTCGTGACAGGTATCGTCCAGGTGTACCAGGACGTCGATGAACCGGCCGTCCTGATGGGGATAAAACGGGTTGTCCTGGTGCAATGGGAAGGGATGGCCGGTCTGCGGAGGCTTGATGTGAAGCGTGGTATGGTGCAGCTCCACATTTGGGCCCAGGAGGTCGCTCAGCGCTTCAGCGAGCTTGGGATTCGTCGCCGCCCGCATCCAGGTAACCGAGTAATAGTGCAGGTCCTGCATGGCCGTCAATTTGGACTTCTTTTCGGTTTCCGAGTCCATGTAAGCTTGGCGCCAGGGACCGGACCAGCCGGGATTGGTAAATGCCCAGTCCTCGACAAGCCGGTCCAGCTCGGCGGAAAGATCCTGGGTCTCTTCCGGCGTGAACACGTTAGGGATATGCAAGAAGCCATGTTCATGATAGAAGGCAACCTGTTTCTGTGTGAGCATTGGGTCATCTCCTTTTCGTGTGCTCGATTCCTGCGCCTGCCGGTCGCAACGCAGCAGCGCGTTCGTATCGTCTCGTGTTCAGATTGCGGTGCGGCGCAACTATCCGGAGGCTGGAGAAGATCTTCTCTTCTGCGTATCAGGCAATTGGTAGCAACTCGTCGCCCTCTTGACGCTCTCTGTAACCACTGACCATCACACCAGGCCGCCCCATGCTCTGGCCGTACTCCTGTCGGTTCTGTGGGTCGCGGTAGCCCATGCGCACCAGACGTCGGGGTTTCCTCGTCTGGTTGATGTACGACCCGTGGACCGTGTCTATGCAGAAGAGCACGACATCTCCCGCTCTAGCTGGCACCGCCACCGTATCCTCCAGATGGAACTGGTCAGTGGGCAGGTGGGGAGAGCAAGGCCCGTCTTCGGTCTCCGTGATGTGATCAAGATGGCCCATCTTGTGGGAGCCGTCCAGAAAGCGAATTTCACCATTTTTATGGAAGGTGTCATCCAGGTGAACCAGTACATCGATGAAGCGGCCGTCCTTATGGCCGTAGAAAGGGTTGTCCTGGTGCATGGGGAACGGGTGCCCGGTCTGAGGGGGCTTGATGTGCATGGTCGTGTGGTGCAACTCAACGTTTCCGCCCAGAAGCTGACTGAGCGCCTTGGCAAGCCTGCGATTCGTGGCAGCCCTCATCCATGCCACCGAATAGAAATGGAGATCGTGCATCGCGGTCAATTTGGACTTCTTTTCCGTCTCCGGGTCCATATACGCCAGGCGCCACGGGCCGTTCCATCCAGGGCTCGTGAACGCCCAGTCTTCCACGAGGCGGTCCATCTCTTTCGACAACTCCTGTGTCTCCTCTGGAGTGAATACCTCGGGAATGCGGAGGTAACCGTGTTCGTGATAGAAGTCGACCTGTTGTTGAGTCAGCATTGGTTCATCTCCTTTGGGCGCGCGTACCGGGTTCGCGCTTTTTGGGATCGTAGGCATTGGCTCGTTCTGGTCGCAATAGTGGCAGTTCGGTCGTCTGCAGCGGACACACATGAAGCCGCCGCAGTTGCGATACGTTCATTGCTTTGTCATTCAACTGCATAAGTCACCGGAGCTAACTCTAGCGACGCGGAGAGTGAGTGCGCCTTCTTGCCGCATAGTTTACCGAAACTAAAGTGGATGACGCAACAACAACTCCGGGCTCAACCGCAGTTCTTCGCCTTAAGTCTTCGGACCTCGTGGACTTCCATCGGCGGCCACCACTAAGGTTGCCATTTCGCGTCGAATTCGCCGCACCGTGGCTTCGATGAGAAGGAAGTCGTCCTGGGGCAATGATTCCTTCAAAAGCGAGAAGGTCTCGCAGTAAAGCAACAGGCCGGACATCACTTCCTCGCGCAGTGAAAAGGAGTCGCCTTCGGCCCCGTCCGCTATGCCAAAGGCTTGGTGCAAGAGCTTGGCCCACCTGGTCTCTGGACCGACTGCGCTGACAACATCACTGAAGAAAGTGTTGTCGCTTGTAGCGAATACGCCCCTGTGCAACCGCATCACCCAGGCAAGTCCCCAGGACAAACCGAAGCGGGCGTTCAGCAGGCGCCCAACGTCATTGCGCCGCAGTCCTTCCAACCCTTTGTGAGCCTCTTCGATCCAACCTACCAACTCCTTGCCCGCCATTTGGTCAGCTTTTTCCTGATGCGTCCGCGTCCACTTGAACTCCCATGCACGCTGTTGAACGGCAGAAAATAGACCATTCGGGTCCCACAGGGCACGTCCCTCCCGTAGACCAATAATGATATTGACCGCTTGCCCAGGTTCGGTAAACCAGTTCTCTATCTGGCTTGGAGTGACCGTGCTTCGCACCACCAGGCGAGGTCGTGGATTCCCAGTGAGGGGTATGTAATCGTCACGTTCTCTAGCGGCCTTGGTATCGCCGACCAGAAAGCTACGGGCGTCCTCACCGTGTTTGTCGTCATTTACGAAGCGCACGACATCCACGTCGCTGTGGGGTCCGGCATCGCCGCGCGCGTAACTTCCCAGGAGGGCAAAGGCAACAGTTTCTGCGGTCTTCCACTCTTCAAGCAAGGAGGGGAATTCAGCAGGGAGTTCCATCTGGATGTACCGCTCACGGTTGGTGACGGCGCACGAGGTCCGGCCAGACAGGCGCCAACTTTCCCTTGGTATAGGTTTCGCCCACGTCCAGCGCCGGGCCCTCAACGGGAGTCCCGTGCTCGATCAGGACGTCGAAATATGGCTCGCGGCTGTCCGCCAGGAGTTGCAGCAGTTTTGTGCGCATCTCTCCACAGGTCTGCACGTCCGTTTCGGCCAAATTGTTCATCTCATAAGGATCGTTCTTGAGGTCAAAGAGCCGTTCGTGCCCAGTCTCGTAATAGGCGTATTTCCAGCGAGAAGTTACCAGCCCGCGCCAGTCCAGGAAATCTAGATTCCAGCGAGGATTGCCAGACATTTCAATGAGGACGGCGTCCGGCCCTGCAAAGTCCTGCTGCCCGTGCAACGCCTCGCTGAAGTCTCTCCCCTGGCAGTGGACAGGAATGTCCAGCCCCAGCAGACTGAGTGTGGTCGGGAAAAGGTCTACAAGACTGAAAAGCAGGCCTTCCTTCTTACCCTGCGCCGGAATCTGCTCCGGCCAGTGAAAAACGGTGGGAATGCGAACAGAGTTTTCGTGGGGGTTTTCCTTTCTGTTGATGGCACCGTGGGTTCCCATGTAGTCGCCGTGATCGGAGAAATAAACTGTCAACCGGTTGCTCCTGAACTCGGGCAGGCTGTCCAACTTCTCACGCAGGCGACCGATGTTCCAGTCCAGGTTCTCGACCATAGCGTAGTAGGTGGCGAGTTGGGCCCGCATCTCCGGCGAGTCGGAAAAGCTGGGCGGTGTCTCCAGCGCAGCAGGATCAAATCTCTCAAACGACTCCGGGGCTTCAAGAGGGAAGTGAGGTGGTTCAACGCTGAGTACGAGGAAAAGAGGCTCGTCACGATCGTAAGACTCCAAATAGTCGATGGCCAGATCGGTGAGAAAGTCGGTCTGATAGCCGTCCATCTTGCGCGGATTGGCCTCGTCTTCGTGATAGTAGAAGCCTTTGAAGGGGGCGTTGTTGATTTCGAAACCATACCAGTCCTGGAAGCCGGCCCGATGGTATTCCGGGGTACGGTGAGGCCAGCGCGTGTACTCCTCCCTTTCCGCTCTCACGGCCGGCGGCTCCTGATCCTGGACGACACCGCAATGCCACTTGCCGAAGTAGGCGGTGTGGTATCCAGCTGCGCGCAGAGCCGTTGCGGTGCTCGGTGCGCCTGCCTTGTACACATCGAAGAAGTACTGCACGGGGCCGGCATGCGCGTGCCGACCCGAAAAGATCGTGCCCCGTGAAGGTGTGCAAATCGGGCAGTTTGCGTAGGCGCGGTCGAAGCTCACTCCTTCGGAAGCCAGACGGTCCATGTTAGGCGTGCGTACATTGGAATCGCCCATGTGGCTCATGGCGCCGCCAAAGTGGTCGTCGGACAGTATGTAGATTACATGGGGCTGACGAGGCATTTCGGCTCCTTGTTGGGCGGGAAAATGAAGAAAAGTTGGTGCAAGTCCTTTCGTCCGCTTACGTGGAAAAGGGACGCGCTGACCATCAGACCTTGCAAAGTTCGAAGGCTTGGCGCAGCGCAGAGACTACATCACCTCGCGGGTGAAATTCGTGGCCGACGAAACCGGAGTAGCCGATGCTACTGAGCGCCCGACAGATGCCGCGGTAATTCAACTCCTGGTTGTCATCCAATTCGTTCCGCCCCGGATTGCCTGCAGTATGGATGTGGCCGATAGCGTCAAGGTTGTCCGTCATCGTGCGGATCACGTCCCCCTCCATGATCTGCATATGATAGATGTCATAGAGGAGCTTGACGTTTGGGCTATCTACCTGCTGCACTACCTCCAGTCCCCAAGCACTGTGGTCACACTGGTAGCCTGCATGGTTCACCTTGGAATTGAGCAGTTCCAAATTGAGATTGACTCCTCTGGCCTCGGCATGCGGGGCAGCGCGGCGTAGACCGGCGGCTGTGTTGGAGATGGCCTCCACCTCACTCATTCCCGGAATGCGGTTTCCGCTGAAACATATCAGTCCGTCTACGCCATTTGCGGCCGCTACGTCTATCGACTCGTGCAACTCAGCAGCGATCCTGGCATGGTTGGCAGGATTGTTGAGACCGTCCGGGAGCGAGTCGTGCCCGCTGAAGCTGACCACGCGCAGACCGTGGCTGGCCGCGGCCTCGCAGAAGCCAATGAAATCGTCGCCTCGCCCCCAGATTTCAATTGCTGGGTAGCCGATCCCGGCGATCTCCGCGAAGAGTTGGTCCTGTGACATTGTACCTTTGGGAAAGATCGGGATACAGACTGACTGCTTGATGGGCATAGGACCATTCCTTACTTACAGGAGCGAATTTTTTCTGTCTAAAATCAATAGATCACTTTATTCAGCGGATATTCGATTATACCTGTGGCGCCTGCCTGTTTCAGATCGGGGATCAGGTCGCGAACGACCTTCTCATCGATAATCACCTCCAGAGCGACCCAGTCCGGATCTGTCTGGTTTGTTATCGACGGCGTGTGCAGCGCCGGAAGTTGAGCGGTGATCGCCTCCAAAGAGGTTCGGGGCAGGTTCATCTTGAGACCGACCTTGGCGCCGGCTTGCAGCGCGCCTTTGAGAAGCATTGACAGGTTCTTGATCTTCTGACGCTTCCACGAATCGGCCCACGCGTCATGATTGGCGATCAGCTTCGTCGTGGATTCGGCGACGGTGTCTACAATGCGCAGCCGATTCGCCCGCAGCGAGGAGCCAGTCTCGGTACCTTCCACGACGGCATCGACAAGCAGCGGCGCCTTGACTTCGGTCGCGCCCCACGAGTACTCGACTTCGGCTTCGACCCCGTGACGTTCCAGATAGCGGCGCGTAACCTGGACAAGCTCGGTTGCGATTCTCTTGCCCATCAGATCATGAGGACTGTGGATGTCGGAATCGTCCGGAACCGCAAGTACCCAGCGGTAGGCCTGGTTGGTCGCCTTGCTGTAGACCAGGTCTTCCACTTCCAATACATCAGCTTCGTTCTCCTGTACCCAGTCCTTGCCGGTAAGACCGACATCGAGAACGCCTCTCTCGACGTAGCGCGCTATTTCCTGGGCGCGGAACATCAGGCAGCCGATTTCCGGATCGTCAATGTATGGAGCGTAGGAGCGGCCGCGTACATATACCTGATAGCCGGCTTTGGCAAACAGAGCTATTGTCGATTCCTGCAGGCTGCCTTTCGGGATTCCAAGTGTCAAGCGACTCATTATGGTCCTCAGTCAATGTTTGGGATTAGATTCAAGCTAAGGTGTCGGGCCGAGCAAGGGTGGAAGCGAAGTGTTCCCGCAGTTAGGTCATACAAACGAAAGCTGCCAGGACTGGGAATGCCTCTCTTCGGCTCCGGTAGATTTGCTGACAGTCCGCTCGATGCGTCGATAGTAACAGCCACTACGCGCTCTGCCTTCCGCGTCCTTGGTGTGGCAGGCGCCTGCGCCCAGAGGGCGCACAAGATATAGCAGCGAATTCTGTTCGCAATTGACGCGCACGTCGACCAGTTCCAGCATGTCGCCGGATGTCGCGCCTTTCACCCACAGCTCGTTGCGGGAAGTGCTCCAAAAGGCGGCAACGCCGTGGGTGAGCGTATAGGCCAGAGCTTCCCGGTTGACGTAAGCAACGATCAGGACTTCCCTTGTTTCGTAGTCCTGTACAGCTACAGGTATGACAGCGGCATCCTCTTTGCCAATGGCTTGCAACTTACCGAAGTCCAGCCTCAATTCGGACCCCTCCTCCAAGTCGGAGTGCGAGGTGGTGACGTTTCTGTCAGATCTGTTCATCGTGTTTCTCTAATTGAAATGTCGTAGTTGTCAGCTTCATTCGAGCTTATTCCAGTGCTCCTCCCCATACTTCCATGTCTAACTCCACATCAGCACGGTTGAGAACGTCATCCAAGAGAAGGTGGGCGTCGGGCAGGTCTTCGATTCTTTCAGCCACCAGGATGAGATCTGCGAGCGTAGCGTCGGTAACGTAGGCCTTTTCGAAGATCTTCCTCGGATTCAGCCAGTAACCGCCGGCCGCCAACCTGCCCCACTTCGTGAGCAGATAGAGGATAACATAGTCGCGTCCACTATTGCTGGTGTCAACGATGCGTGAACCGCTGACACTGATTGGGTACAGAAACTCGATTCCGGAGCGCGTACGCTCTGCCCGAAAGTAGCGAATCTTGGACGTGCGCGCAAAGCGGTAGATTGCCTTCTGAATCAGCCCGCCTCGAGATGCTTCCTCCATCCCTCTCCTTTGGCGCCTGGCATTGCCCTCTCGATGCCTCGTAGCCTAGCAGCCTTGTCGCTTCTTGTCCAGATGCGCAGCCTTTCGTCTCACGTCGAATCTGTCAGAAAAGGTTAAGGGGTTCCCGAAATCTCCTCAACCCGCTGCCGGAGCTTTCAATTCGACGTTAGGCACTCGAATCGGTATTTGAATCGTACTGAAGGCTACTGATTGTCTGGGCAGTTCCCGTGATCAATTGGCACATTCAGCCGGTAGGCCGCCGTCAATTCTCGATGCGTTCTTCAGCCCAGGTGCTGTCATTCCGACAGGCATGTTGGGGGATTTCAGGGCAACCGCAGTACCCTTGACAACAGCTACCAGCATTGTTACTATCCTTGACACTTGCCGGACTCGATCCAACCCAGGCCAAGAAGTAGATCGTCGGAGAAGCAGTGGGGCGCATGATGCCAGCCGTTCTGAGTCAGGTGCAGGTATGGATCTAAAGTGGGGCGTCAGCGTCCCAAGCCGGGGTTCTCAGTGACGAGCAAGACGAGACCAACAGGAGGCAATTCCACGATGTTAGACAGCACAGGTCGGCCCACATCAGCTTCTTCGCCGGTCGGGCCACTGGTTTCGACGGTTCTGGCTTTAGTTGGCCTTCTGGCTATACTCTCAATCACTTCCAGATTGGAAGACTATGAACTGTTCGCCTTTCTGGTGCCGTACGAGAATGCCATCTCAATAGTCGTAGTCGCCTTCCTGGGGCATGTCGCCGTTCAGTCCGGAACAAAGTGGGTGTACACAATCTCCCAAAGGCGAACATCAGAAGATGTTGCTCGAACACTGCGGGTCATAGCACGCTTGTTGGGATATGGGCTGATTTTCTCATTCCTGATTTCCGTGGTGACTGACAACGCCGTGGCAGCGCTGACGATGGGAAGTTTTGCGGGATTGGTCGCCGGCTTTGCCTCCCAGACCGTCATGGGGCATACCGTGGCCGGCGTATTTCTGTCGATATTCCGACCTGTAGGACTGGGCGAAAACGTTACCATTGGCAGAGAAACCGGGGTCGTGGCCGATATCACGCTAATGCACATTGTGTTGGACTCGGAGGAAAAGCGAGTGCTGATACCGAGTTCAACCGTTGTCGGCTCGATCTTGATCAAGAATAAGCCGAGCGAATAACTGGGCATCTGTCGTGACGGTCTGGCGAGAAGGTTGAGGAGCCTGGACTCTTAACTAACTGCCGGAAAGGCTTCTGTCTCAGGGTATGCAATTTCGGGAAGAATCGCTTGGTCCAAGTGCATGCTGGCAGACGCTTTAGAGGGTTGCCAATCTGACTTGCCTGTCAGAGAATTCGCGACGCCAGGCTTGTTGGCCACGGTCCAACTCCAGCTATACCTTACACTGTTCTGACCCCTCAGAGTTGTCCTCGTGCAATTGAATCTGTGCCGAGATAGTGTCTCGCTTCGACTGGTGTGAGAGACACCCTTCACCTTGTGCTGCTGCAAAACCGTTCCGGCTTGTCCAACGTTCCTATGCCCCTTTTCGATTGACAGTGCAGTATCAGGCCATTACAATTCAAGTCATACTGTGAGCACAATCTTACAGTTCAGTTCAGGTTTTGCCAGAAAGTCCGGATCGAGACTTTTCGTATCCGAGAGTGAAAGGAGTTTCCCCAATGGATATATCAAGAACAGTCGCTTCACAGTTTAACGCCGCCCTGTCAATGATGGAGCAGACAGTTAAATCCTGCCCCGAGGAGCTGTGGAATGTTCCGGGACAGGCCAATCCCTTTTGGCGCGTGGCATACCATGCGCTCTTCTACGTGGATCTCTACATGCAACCCTCAGAAGACGAAATGAAACTGTGGGAAAATGCAAAAGACGGGTACCAATTTCTAGGTCCGACGCCTTGGCCTCCGCATGAGCAGCCACAGGCAGAGCAGCCATACAGCCCCGAAGAGATTCTGGCCTATATTGAACATCTACGCTCGTTTGTAGCCAGCACGGTACCCACAGTTGACCTGAGCGCGCCGTCCGGATTTCACTGGCTGCCGTTCGATAAGTTGGAACTGCAGATTTACAATATTCGCCATCTGCAGCAGCACATAGGCGACCTGAGCACTATCCTGCTTACGCAGGCGAATCGCGAAATCGACTGGGTAGGCATGGGTTAATTGAGGCCGACCGAGAAACTCTTAATCCGTCTCTCTTCTGAGCGCCGCCTTCACCTCGACACAATTCTGGGAGACAGTCCATGCACCTTTCGATGCACAATTGGATGCGCGCAGAACCGATTGATGTAACGGTTCGGCGGCTGGCCCGCTATGGCTACAAGAGCATAGAGATCAGCGGGGAGCCGGAGGTCTTTGATACTAAGGAACTGCGTACACTCCTGGCCGAGAACGGAATTGATTGCTGGGGGGCCGTTTCATTGATGTTCGAGGGACGGGACCTGATTCACGCCGATGAGTCGGTGCGCGCCTCCTCTATCGGCTACCTCAATGACTGCATTACTATGGCGAAAGAGTTGGACGGGTACGAGATGACAGTCGTGCCATCGCAGGTCGGTAAGGTTTCGCCCATGGATTCGCCTGAGCAGGAGTGGGCCTGGGTCGTGGAGAGTCTGAAGGAGGTCTACGACCATTCTCAGAGGGAAGGGATTCGCATCGCGCTGGAGCCGCTCAACCGATTCGAGACGAACTTTCTCAACCGCGCCGACCAGGCCGTGTTGCTGGCCGAGGAGGTCGGTCCGGACTGCGGGGTCTGTCTCGACACCTTCCATCTCAACATTGAAGAGGCCGATATGCTCGAGGCGATCAGGAATTCAAAGGAGCGGCTCGTAGACTTCCATGTTGCCGACAACAATCGCATGGCTTGCGGCATGGGTGCACTAGACTGGCCGCAGATTGTCAGTACTCTGAAGGAGATCGGTTACGACGGCGCGCTTACAGTCGAGTTTGTCGCCCCGCTGGATAGAACGCCTGCCAACCCGTACCAAAATGCCGTAGCTGCGGCCGAAGCCGAGCTGACCGCGGTACAACTGCAGTTCATCCAGGACCATGGCAGCGGTGTTCTGTCCGAAGAGTTCTACAGCTGGCTCGTCGAAGAGACGGCGAAAGTATTGCTGCCCCTGATTTGAGAACCGCGACATGCGGCGCAGCCTCTAGAGCGAGATCCTCCTGCCCTCGCGTGCCGAACGGTACGCCCCCAAGATCATTTCAACCGACTTGCGCCCTTCCTCGGCGCTGACGTGCTCGTCGCTTACGCCCCGAACGTAGTCTATAAACGGCCGGGGCACCGCCGCGATCCGTTCCCCCTGGCTCGCCGGGATCGGCAGATCAAATTCCTGCCAGTCTGCGTCGCCCTGCCGAATCATTCGTAAGGGGGCAGCGCCGGGCGGCCTGGGCACGGAGGTGGAAGGGCCGTCCCCGTAGTCCTGGATGATCGTCCCTTCTGCACCGTAGATCTCTGTCGTATTGACGCCTGCAACTGTTGTTGAGCCGTTAAAAAGAGTGCCAATAGCGCCGCTCTCAAAGCGGAAAAGAGCGATTCCGTTGTCGTCCGGCGCAACATTCGTAACGACATTGTCGATCTCAGCCATTACTCTCTTGGCAGGTCCAAAAGTCCAGTAGAACCAGTCGGCAGCGTGGATGGCGTCGTCGAAAAACATGCCGACGTTGGCGACGGGGTCGACGTGCCAGCGGGTGGGCCCGGTGAAAAAGCCCTCGTTATTGAGCACGCCGATACAGTGCCGTCGGCGGACGACGGCGATTTCACCGACAGCATTGGCGTCGACCAACTCCTTGATCTTGCGGTTGACCGGGTCCTGTCGCATCTGAAAGGCGACACTAAACTTGACACCAGTGCGACGAATAACTTCGATAATGCGGTCGCAGTCTTCCAGCGTCGTCGCCAGCGGCTTCTGGCAGAGGATCGCCTTGCCTTCCTCCGCGGCCTGCTCCACGAACTCAGCGTGGCGGTTCGTTTCGGTAGTGATGATAACGGCGTCGATGTTAGGATCGGATGTGACGGCTTGGAAGTCGGAGCGGAACTCCATTCCGAATGCGGAAGCGGCCTCGCGCCCGCGTTCCTGGTTATCGTCCCAACAAGCAACCAACTCCACATCGTCGAAGTCCTGCATCTTCCGGCAGTAGGCGTTGCTGTGTCCGTGGGCGTGGCTCAGGACGCCGATTCGTACTTTATCCATGTGAGAACCTCGGGAGAATACTGTAGGAAGGCGGTGGGGCTAGGCTTTGAGACCACCGGCAGTCAGACCCCGCACATAATGTCTCATGCCGAAGGAAAACAGAACTATCAAGGGTAAGGCAGCCAGAATATAGCCGGCCATTTGCGGGCCGAGGTCAGTTACCCCTATTTCGGAAGTGAATTGGGTCAGGGCCACGGCCACGACCTGACGCTTTGGGCTGGAGATGACAACCAGAGGCCACATGAACTGGTTGTAAGTTGTGACCAGACGCACGACCGCGACAGTTACCAATATTGGCGCAGAGAGAGGCACAGCGATCTGGGCGAAGCTCTGCAATTCGGTCGCGCCATCGATACGGGCGGCATCAAAAAATTCTTCGGGCAATGTAGCGAAGAAACTGCGGCAGAGCAGCAGGGCAAACACTTGCCCGCCTGATGTCCAAGGTAGAATCAGCGCCCAGTACGTGTTCTCCAGCCCCATATTGAGGATCAATACATAGGCCGGAATCAGCGTCAAAATCGGCGGAATCATCAGCAGGGCCAGGATTCCCGTATAGAGTACCTCCTTGCCGGGAAAACGGTGGCGAGCGAATACATATCCGCTCAGGCTTGCGAGAACGACCGTGGCCATTGTGGAAGTGCCAGAAGTCAGGATTGAGTTGACAACTGGCCGCCAGATTGCCAGAGAACCCAGGCCGAAGTTTTCCCACCGGTATGGATTGGGGAGAGACCAGAAGCGCCCGTATATCTGGCCGTTGTCCTTGAGGGCGAGAACAACCAGGTAGAGAATGGGAATAAAGGTAATGAACAGCAGTAGAAACAACACGGCATACAGGAGGATCTGCCCTCCCCCAAACTGGGGGCGCCGCAGGAATGCCGTAACAGGGTATTTTCTTAGCGCTTCGGTCTCGCCGATTTGGCCGCCGCCAGCGACCTGAAGCGCCTGTTCCGAATCTTTCTGTCCTCGTGCCGATACCATTTCAGGCCTCATATTCGGTGGAGGAACGGACGTATCGCATATTGATGATTGTGCCGGCCAGAATAATAACGAAGAGAATCATGCCAATTGCCGAGGCTACCCCCATGCGATCCATGCGCATTGCCAGATAGTAGAGTTCCAGCGCCGGTGTGTACGTGGCGGCTCCCGGGCCGCCACCGGTGGTCAGGAAGACAAGCTCGAAGGTCTGCACCGCATTGATGAAGTTGAGTATCAGAAGCAGTTTGATCTGGCCCATCAACAGCGGCAGGTCGATGGTCCAGAAGCGGCGCCAAGTGCTGGCGCCGTCAACGAGACTGGCGTCAATGATCTCATTGGAAATTGAAATGAGGCCGCCATAGAAGATTAGCAGGGCGAATGCGTTCACCCAAGGAACGCCGATAAAGATTATTGCGCCTAGCGACACGCTGGCGTCTCCGTACCAGACGCGAGTGTATTCTTCCAAGCCGAACAGTTTGAGGCTCTCGTTCAGTAGGCCGATGGCAGGGTCATAGATGTTGTTCCAGACCAGGATCTCGACCACAGCTGGCAGAACAATGGGCACGACGAAAAGCGTTCGAAACCAGTACTGCGAGAATCTGTTGCGCAGGTTAAATATGAACTCTGCCACCAACAATGGGAAGGTCATCGTCTTCAGAATCGAGACAACGACCAGGATGCCCGCGTTGCGAAAGCCGGAGAGGAAAAAACGATCCTCCAGTAGGAAGCGAAAATTGGCAAGTCCAACCCACTCGGTGCTGACACCCGGACTCCACTTGGTGAAGGCGTGATAGAGCCCGGAAAAGGCGGGATAGTAGTTGAAGGTCAACAAGAGGACCAATGTTGGGAGGATCAGCAGATAGGAGAGCCGCGCCCGCCACATTGTCTGCATGAGGCCCACAGGTCCAGCCGCGCTACGCAGGTAGAATTGCTGGCCAGCGGTAGTGTTGCGAGCGGCCCAGACGGCCAGCACAACCAGCAGCGCTACGAGCCCGATTGCAGCGAGAATGAATGTTTGACGTTGGGCTGTCGACCGGGCCGCACCAGTCAATGCCGCGGCTCTATCGTAGTACCGTGCGGCCCCCGCCACGGTGCCCACGGCCAAGCGGCTGGCATCTCCTGCCAGAGCGACGCTTAACACATCCGACTCCTGTCTGAAGCTGTGGCTGAGCACACCGTCGCCGGCGAGCAAATAGGCGTTGCCGTCCTCAGAACCGACCAGCGCGCTGGTCCCGTCGGCAGCAAGGGCGACGCTGACAATGGAGTCGTCGGCCTCAAAGCGCCAAATTTCATTTCCATTGGCGCCATTGAGAAGGACTGCGCTGCCGTTTACAGAGCCCGCCAGGATTCGGGCACCATTTGGCGTCACGGAAACCGAGAGAACTCTGTAGTCAAGACCAGTCTGGAGCAGCGCCCTGCCGGTTCGGCTATAGATAGTTATCAGCCCATCGTTAGAGCCAACTACGACTCGGGCCCGTTCGCCGCTACCGTAAATGTCAACAGCCTGGACGCCAATACCCAACTCCTCCTGCCACTGCAAGTTGCCCTCATTGTCGAGGACATAGACGGTCAGATCATCGGACGTGGCTGCGACGAGTGAACCGTCTCTTGCGACAGCGGCATTGTTCACAGGCCGAGAGGCTTTGAACTGCCACAGCAGATTGCCTTCCCCGTCGAGGAGATATACGAAGCGATCTTCTGACGCCACAGACACCCACTGTCCGTCGGGGGAAATGTCCACGCCCAGAATACTGTTTTCAGCCTCGAATTGCCAGAGTAAGGCGCCCAAACCATCGAACACTCGAAGCGTGTTGTCACGACTGCCTATTGCCACGCGTCCGCCGTCCTCGGTGAGAGAAATCGTCTGTATGCGGACACCGGTTTCCTGTCCCCACAACAGTCCTTCAGGCGACTGTGCTGCAAGCGGCAGATAGAAGGCCAACAGGAGGACAGCCGCGAGTGCAATACTGGATACGAGCACCGCAAAACGACGATGGGGACAATCTATTAGCCAACAGGACATGCCGCTCCTGTGAAGGAGCGGCATGCTTAGCGAACGATATTGTGAACGAGCTATCGCCCGAACGCGACACCAAGTAAGCGACATAGAACTCTATCAGCGCAAGCTGGGCATTCGTCCTCCATCTTGAACGGACGGAGGCCTATGCTCGTTAGTAGGGCCCGGCGGCGACCCACCCAGGTGGGCGTTTTTCCGGGTTGTCCAGGTCTTCATGCGTCAGGTTTAGGAATTCGAGCATTCCGTCAAAGTTGTCTTCGAGCAGAGTCTGGTACCTGTCTGCGAACTCTTCGGCCGTCATCTTGCCTTCAAAGAACTCCTGTACCATGATCGACCATTCGCGCTTCGTTTCTTCATATTTGAAGAAACCGCGTGCAACGGCGTCGCCGGGCGCGCCGGGTTTTTCATAGTTACCGATGAAGACGCTTTGAGCAAATATATCTTCCCATTTCCCAGGCAGGGTGACGTTCTTGATCAGGGGCGGGCCAGCGATGCCTCCCTGAAGGTTCTCCGTATCCA
This sequence comes from Caldilineaceae bacterium, assembly GCA_034428435.1. Taxonomy (GTDB): domain Bacteria; phylum Chloroflexota; class Anaerolineae; order Caldilineales; family Caldilineaceae; genus Bin5. Next base: position 15,803 of record DAOUHY010000031.1, read on the forward strand.
GCTTGTTTTCGAGGAAGATCCGCATGCCCTGCGGGCTGGTCCAGAACATTACAAAGTCAACTTCCAGATCGTTCTGGGCGCGGTCCTTAAGCGGCAAGGCCAGGTAGCCTGAAGTCAATTCGTTGGCGCGGGCAGTGCCCTGGACGCATGGTCCTTCGATCGTGGGGAAGGCAAAGCGCCCGTATTCGAATTCGACGGCGGCGGCCGAATCCTCTGCGGTTACTTCCGCCTGACCACCGTACTCTCCTTGTGCCAGCGAGCGGATATCCTTGGGCAGGCTGGTGTAGATACCACCGTGGACCATGCGCATGGCAGCTCTCTGCGTCAGGAAGAGCGGATAGGCATCGGTCATACCGGTCCAACCCTCAGGGACGAATCCGTTCGCCGTCTTGAAGACACGTCCGACCTGGGTCATCATTTCGACAGTACATTCGTTATTGAAATTAATCTCGCCATTGCGCAAGGCGGCCAGATGGCGGGCGATGTTAACGGAGACGCGGTCCGGGTCGTCGTTGCGTACGTCGGTGGGATCGTATGTCCAAACGTCGTCTATCCCCTCGCGGAAGCACCAGTCCCCTTCCTGGCACTGGATAATCTGCAAATCGTCGCGGTGGTACTGGTCCATTGCCGAGCGCATCAGCCAAGGCATGCGACCGCCGCCCCAAATTTGCTCGGTCGTTCCCTCAATGGCGATGGGAATGATGCCGGCGTCGCGCAGCTTTTCATTCCACTCGACAAACTGATCCCAGGTTGGGCGCGGCGGAACATCGGTTATGCCGGCCTGTTCAAAGTGATCCTTGTTGTAGATCCAGAAGGTCTGAACCGACTGGTAGGGCATTGTAAACATCTGGCCGGTATTCGGGTCGCGCACCAGATTCAAGCCCCACTCTTCGAAGCTGTCCTCCCATTTCTCGCCCGTGTAGGGATTCTCTTTGTTGAGGTAGGGACCCCAATCAACAAGACGTCCTTCCTGTGCGAACTCTCGCAAGTGGGGCGACTCGATCAGGGAAACGCGCGGCACTTCCGAGGTGAATTGGGACCTTATCCACTGGAGATAAGCGTCCACCCCCGGTGGTTTGAGCTCGACAAGGACATCTACGTTTGGATGCATTTCCATATAGGCGTCGGCGATCGCCTGATAGGTCTGGACATCGTTGGAGGCGATGCTGATCACGATTTCGCCGCTCAACTCCATTGTTTCTTCATCGGCTTCCTCGATCTCAACGACCTCGTCATCAGCGGGAGCCGCCTCTTCGGCATCGGTGGCCGCTTCTCCAGCCATCCCACCGTCCGCCGGGGCGCCGCAAGCCGCCAGGAGGACGAGCGATACCAGTAGAACGAGGCCGAGGATCGTTCTGTGAAGTTTCATCGATTTCTTCCTTTCACTATGGCTGAAACAGTTCGGAACTTCCGCTAATCTTACTCTGCAAATGGAAAGGTGCCAGCGTACCCCAGAGTTTCCAGAGTGAACTGGGGATTGCTGACGAACTTGATGCCGGGGAACATGGGATTCTGCTGGTAGTGGAGCACTATATTGGCGCGGATTTCACCTTCCGGATCCTGTCCTATCTTGGCACCCTGGTGGGGAATGTGGCTGTAGAAGACGACTGCATCGCCTGCCATCGGGTGCAGATGCTCCAACTCCTGCTCGTCGCACCAGCGCTGGAACGGGTCGCTCCGATCTTCTGTGTAGCGCAGGAAAGGAATCAACTCTTCCGGTACCGGGCGATCCAGATAGTTCTTGACGAAAGTAAGACGCGCACGCTCAGGTGTGTTGTCGGTCAGATAGAAGGTCGAATTGACGCAAAGGCCGCGCGTGGGATTCTGTGCCTCCGCTTTCTCTTCCTGATAGTAGAAGTCGTAGAAGTCCATGTGCCACTCCTGCAAATAGGCGGCAGGGTTGACGTGGGCGCGCAGGCTCCGCAACTGGCACTGCTTACCCATAATGGCATGCAGAAATGGGGCAACGCTTTCATGCCCCACTAGCTCGCCAGCCAACTCCGGCTCCAAAGCAAGCAACTTCTCGAAGGCAACGTTGCCCACGCCGTTACTTATCTCATAGGCGCCGCGGTCGTAGAGTGCGTACAGGACTGTCTTCCACTGTTCTACCCGTTCCGGGGGCAGTGCATTGGGAATGAGAATGTAGCCATCACGGTTGAGTCGCTCTAGCAACTCCTGAGTATCTGACGAATTCTTCACTATAGTTCTTGCTCGCCTTCCAGTTATTCTTAGGCGCCAGTTTGATCCCGGTCGCATTTCAGGACAAGGCACTCAAGCTCATCGCACCTGCAACAATTCACAAAGTCCTCAGACGGCCGGGACTTCCTCCGCTTTTCCACTATGGTGAGAACGGATTGCCGCTTCAATGATTTCCTGTACGGCCAGCCCCTCGCGGCCTGATGCCTCAATTTTCTCCCTCGGTACGCCGTCATCCACCTGCTCGATCCAGCGATTGATGCGGTTGGTGAATGTAGCGTCGAATCCGCTGAGGCCGCCCATGATGCTGTTGCGGACGACGGTCAGTTCTTCGCTCTGGCGGGGGTAGAGTGTCAATTCCTGGTATAGATTGTCGAGAACAAAGCGGCCGGCCGTGCCCATCACCTCGCAGCGTTCCAGATTGTGCCGCGGGTTGGTGTCGTAACTGCCTGTCAAGTGTCCAACGACTCCGTTAACGAATTCCAGATTTACCTGGGCATTCGAGTAGCAGACGCGGCCCGGGGCCTGGTTGAAGAAGGCGTGAACGCGCTTCACGTCGCCACAAAAATAGCGCATGATGTCGAGGCTGTGGGGGTGCAGTGCCCGAATGTGAAACCAGGGCGAGGTGTCATTGGGATTGCCGATCCACATCGTCATATTCATCAGAAGCAAATCGCCCAACCTGCCTTCCTCGACCCAATGTTTAGCCTTGGCTGCCGGCGGCACGAAACGATGGTTTAGGTTGATGCCGAAGTAGAGGCCGGTCTCATCGGCCTTGGCAGCCATTTCGCGGGCATGCTCTATGTTGTTTGAGATCGGTTTTTCGCATAATACGTGCAGCCCTGCATCGAAGCACTGCATAACCGGCTCGTAGTGATGACCGCCGTTTTCCGGTCCCGCGGTGGTGACACTGACGGCGTCCAATTCGACGTTGTCGAGCAGCTCTGAGACGCTGTAGTAGGCTGGTACGGCAAAGCGCTCTGCGGCCGCGTCTGCTATGCTCTTGTCCATGTCACATACGGCAGCAAGGTGCGCGCGTTCGCTGGCCTGGTAGACA
>DAOUHY010000032.1:0-4007 GCA_034428435.1 Caldilineaceae bacterium
CCAGGGCCTCGATCAGAGCCGGACCTCCGAACGCTCCGTCGAACGCAGCTTCTCCCGCGAAGACTTCCGCCGCGCCTTTCTCGATGAAGTCGGTCAGATCGACTATCCTGCCGACCCCACCGAAGGCTATATCGAAAGCTTTCTCGCCTCTGTCGACCAGGACCGCATACGCGCCACCGCCCCCCACGTCCAACCTCAGATCGTCGTCGACACCTCCCACGGCCTCTGCGGCGATACGCTGTCCACCATTCTCAATCTCCTCGAAGTCGACTATCTGCCCCTGAATGGACCGATGATGGGCGCGCTGCGCGACCAGTTCCGCCATCAACTTCAGCACATGGCCAAAATCATGGGCGTCCTCACCGCCGGTGTCGGCGTAAAACTCGACGTGGACGGCGAAAGGGTCTTCCTTATCGATGAGAAAGGGGTCGTGCTCGACGATCTGACCGCGGCGCTACTCCTGTTGGAGCTGGCCATGTACGCCAATCCCGGCGCAAAGGTCGCCCTGCCCGCCGTGTTGCCGCGTGCCTTCGAGACCGTCGTGGACCGGTACGGCGGTCACATCGTTTCTACACAGAACGATCTGCGCGACCTGATGCGCGCCGCGGACGAGGATGTTCTCTTCGCCACCGATGGGGCGGGCCACTTCATCTTCCCCGATCTGCAGCCGGTTTCCGACGGTCTGCTGGCGACCGTGCGCCTGCTCGAATACCTTGGCCTGCGTCAGGCGGCGGTCAGCGAAATCGTGGCCGGCCTGCCCCATTTCTTTATGGCCCACCACCGCGTCGACTGCCCGTGGGAAGCCAAAGGAACCGTCATGCGCCTCCTCAATCAGAGCTATCAGGGGGACGGCGTCGTCACGATCGACGGCCTCAAGATCCACTTCGGCGCCGAAGAGTGGGTCCACATCGGCCCCAACCCCGAACAGCCCCTCTTCGAAATACGCGCCGAAGCAGCCGACCCGGAACGGGCCACCGCCTTGGTCAAGGAGCACGGTGACCAGCTCCTGCAATGGATTGTAGCCACTGATATCTGAAACGCTGGCGCCGGCTGCAGAGGAAGCGGGCGGCACGCACCCTATTCGTCCTGCCGCAGTCCCGGAACGAACGCATAATACAAATAGGGGCCGGCGCTTGCACTGTCGCTGGGTACACTGTCTCTGGGTGCACTGCTGCTGAGCGGACCGTCGCTGGATGCACTGCCGCTCGTTGAACCGTTGTCGGATGAGCCGCCGTCCGATGAATTGCCGCTGCGTACCCAAACGCGCAGCCGCTGGCTGCTCGAATAGTTGCCGGCATTGTCCTTGGCCCAGTAGCGCACATTATGAACGCCGTCCTCCGAAATCGTGAACGGCTCGCTGTACAGTTCGACCGCCCCGTCGTTGACGACATAGGCGATTCCCCAGACGCCGCTGGTGGCGTCTTCGGCCGCCAGGGTAACCTGGACCGTCCCGCTGAACAGCCCGCGCGCACTCACCGAGGGCGTAGCCGAAGAATCCTGCTGTCCGGTGGTGCTGTCACCGTCCCCTTCGTTCGTGGAGTCCGATGTCAACTGCACGGCCTGGGCCTCAACAGTCGGCGCCGTCCGGTCGATGCGCAACTCGCCGGCACTGCTTTCCCCCTGCAACCCCGATCGATCTTTGGCCCGAAAACGCACAGTATAGGTGCCGTCGGCAAGGTCGGCCAGCGACGCCGACAGCTTCTGCGCGGCCAGGGGATCGTTGGGCAGGCTGAAAACCGCGGACTTCTCCTCGTCGCCCAGCAGCAACCGTCCGCTGGTTGAGTCCAACCCGCTGTTAAAGTCCTGCACAGGCACCGATATCAGGACCGGCAGTCTTGTCCACCAGCCCTGTACGTGCTCGATATCGCCGAACACAGGCGGCTGTTCGCTGCCAAACTCGATCTGCTTGGTGATGACCGGGCTGGCATTTCTGGCGCTGTCGAACGCGATCGCCGAAACCGTCGATACGCCGCTGTTGGGAAGCGCCCAATCGATCTTCCTCTTCGACGATATGTTCTGCAGCTGCCACAGCTGTACCCGGTCCAGGGCCAGGTCCACGTCTCCGAACCATTTCACGCGGAACTCGATTCCTTCGATCGGGTTGAACGGATGAAAATCGACCGGGATCTCCACGTATTCATCCGCGTCCGTGAAATCGCTCGCCCAGATGTCGCGCAAGCCCAGGATCACAGTTCCGCCCTTGTCGGTCACATCCAGGTGGGCGATGGGCTGGTCCGGCAGCACGCTGTCGTCATCGTCGTCGTCAGGTTCACCGCGGCGCATCCGGAAAAGGACGCGATAGGTGGCGTCGTGGGGGATGCCGGTTGCGTATGGGCCGTACCACCAGCCCAGTTCGTGGTCGCCGGCGCGCGCCTCCATGGCCCGGTTGCCGTCGGCCTCGGCATCGTCGACTGCCTCCCCGGTTGTCTTGTAGAGGTCTTCCCCCTGCCAGGTCCAACCGTTGCTGAGACCGATGAGCGCGCCCGTTTCCGGGACTGCGAGCGTAAGCGTGGCCCGCTGCACCTCCACCGCTGATGGCGCCTCGAACGTCGGCGAAGAAGGCGGGTTCCAGTCCACCTGCAGCACCTTCTGCTCCTGCAGCTCGTTGCTGAGCGTCAGGGAAGCCGTGATTGTACTGCCGCTCGAAATTTCGGAGTTGCGCAGCCAGACACCGCGGACCGGCAGCAAGTCCGGGCCCGGGTCGAGGTCGACTGTGCCCGACAGAGGCTCCGCCGGTACCAGCGCCCCCCAGCGCAGACCGCCGGTCGGGAAATGGCCTTTCAGCGACAGGCCGATAAGCCCGCCGATCGCCTGCGTCGGCTGGCTGGCATTCTGTAACGTGACGTCCGTGTAGTAATGGCCGAGAATCTGACGATAGGTCTGGCCGGCATTGCCCCGCCGCGCCGCGCCCCACTGGCTCAGCCCGTAACCGTGTCCCCAGCGTTTTTCACCGAGACCCGTCTCGTCCGCCACCGCCTGCAGATACGCAACCGCCGGGTTTGTCAGCGTCGGATGGCTGTTCTTGGCGCTGTACATGGCGATGATCGGCGCCCTCGTGCTGTCCCCCGAGTAGGCCAGGTACTGGCCCGCCGTCCTGCTCACCGCCGCATCCGTCGATGAGAAGCGGTTGTTGCACATCATCTGGAAATTGGCCCAGTCGGTCACGTCATAGTAGCGCCGGTTGCGCCGGATCTGGTACCAGGCGTACGTGCGCGTTGCGATGGCCTGGGCTGCCAGCGCCTCCGGCGACCAGGAAATGGGAACCTCCGCAGGGACGGATCGGGCCACATACTCCTCAAACGGGATCACGTCCACCTGCCAGTCCGGAACGCTGCGGCAGTTGTTCTCCGGATGATGGGCCACCCGGATCGTCGCCGGGTAGGTCAGCGCCGCGGCCTCCACCTCCGCAGGGTTCAATTCGGCAGGATTGTCGTCCGGCTGCAGGCTGTCCTCGCGTATGATCGACCTGTCGCTGGCGTCGTAAAGGGCGGAGCGAATCCCGTTAGCCTCCAGCTGATCGAACCGCAACCGGTTGCTGCGTCCCGTCTGCCAGCGCGGGTTGTGACCGGGAATGCGCTCGCGCACGCGTCCCGTGGCCCGCTCGATCACATAGATCTCCGCCAGACCGACCGTCTCCGTCCCAGTCGGCACCACCGTTATCGCCATCAGCGTACCGTCAGGACTGATCCGGGGTCTGCCGAAATGGGAACCGGAGCGTTCCAACACAACCTGCCCGTCTATCGACAGTGTCTGTAAGATGGGCGACCCGGAGTGTCTTATATCGCCCGGCAACCCGCCACCATCTACATTCTGGGGAATAAGCGTCAGCCAGGGCGTCACCCGCGGGACGATTACGTCGAAAAATACACCGAGTAACGCTATGATGAGGCCCGCGACGAGGAGGCGGCGTAATGGAGATCCTGACAGCATGAATGCAGCGGCTGGTGACTGGTCGTTGGTGTCCGAAACTGGCTGTTGGTGTCCGAATCCGTGGGCTTTACACGAAC
>DAOUHY010000033.1:0-3882 GCA_034428435.1 Caldilineaceae bacterium
ATTGTAATAGTCAGCCTCACTGTTTTGAGCGTTCAACTCCTCTGGCGTCCACTCCTGGCGGAGTTTCCCGGCAATCTCGACGACGGTCAGACGGCCGAATTCTTCCTTTTGAATTGGGCCGCGCGGCGATATGAATCCGCCTTCCCCGCCGGCCCCCAAATCCACGTCCGGACGCGGCTCATAGTCCGGATAAAGCTGGAAGCCTGCATCCTCCACCCGCTTTTTCAACGCAGGGTTCTCATCAAGATAGAGAGGAATCATGGACAGTATCCTTGATCCCTTAAATCTCCTGTCGCTAGGCAACGTGCTGAATTTCTGGATGGTTCTCTGTACGAAATCCTGCTTTTCGTCTTCGGTCAACACGGGAAATCCCGTTTGTAAAGCCTTCTCGTATTCAGCGCCCGATGCAATTTCACGATAGTGCTCAACTTCGAACAGTCGAAACAGGGCGCCTTTTAGTTCTTCCTTGAAAACTTCCGGGCAAAGGCTCAGAACAAACAGCCGGTACCGCCACATCACACGGCTCTCCGGCGGAGAGGCCAGATGTTCCTTGTAGGTCCTTCTGACGTCTTCAGATTCGGCGCACCGTTCCCCGATCAGACGAACCGCCAGGATCTTGGCGGCAGCCGCCAGTTCACGCACATCTTGCTGCCACCAGTCGGTCTGGCCCGGTTCCAAAGTAAAGAAGTCCACATCCAAGAGCAAAGACTGACCGGACGCGGCTGTGATCTCAGCCATTTTCCTTGTCGTCAGGGCCCACGCGCGCTCCGCGTACTCGGGACCCACGGCTGTCAACTGTTCGAAAAGCTTCGTGCGGGAGAGATCGTCTAAATAGAATGGACTTTCGCGATAGGTGGACACATGGCCCGTCTCTTCTCCTGAACGCACTGTCAGCACGGCCTCGGCAAGGAGGAAGAAGCTTTCAAAGTCATTGGCGTCAACGAGGGTGCTGAGCATCCCCTCATATTCAAAGCCTGAGTGGTTGTATATCTCATCAAGCAGTGGTACCCACTGCTCAGCCCGAATCTTAACAATCACGCGCGCCAACTGATTTGCCGGCAGGGCGTGGCAAATCCGCAAGAAGCCGTACACTACCTCCTGGCTCCGCATATCCGTGGATATGGGGATCGCCAGCATTATGTCCACAACCTGCGCCGGACATTTTTCCGCCATGCGTGAGAGGTAGTCCAGCTCCGGAGTTCTGAACCCATCAAGGGACGGATCTTCTTCCTCAAGGACATTCAGAAATCCGTTTCGCCACAGCCAGTCCAGCCAGCGTTCATCGGACTTGTGATAGAAATAGCGGCGAGCATCAAAGTTTACGTCCAAGAGCTTCTGAAGTCGCTCTTTACTAGGTGACAGTGGATTTTTGACGGCCATAGTTGCCTCGCGGGGCGATCGGCGCTATTGAGGTGGACCCCCAAGCAAAAACTCCTCGATCTCGCTGTGTAGGTCAAGTTGACGGGTCAATGCCTGCCCCATACATCTCTCAAAGTCAATCAGTAACTGTTCATAGTCTGGGAGTGCGGTCGCGTTTCGATTGTGATGTGCCGCGTCACTCAAGCGGTTATAGACTCGCCCCACCTCAGCCCTTAGCAAAGAGTCGATTGACGCAGAACCATATCTCTCAAATACTTCGCTCATGTCATCAGGTATGTATACTGTGCCGCTTCCAGGTCCACGACGAGATCTCAGAATAGGATCCAGAATCTCTCGCAAGGAGTGGGTAGCTTGAGCGATCCAGTCGGGATTGCTCCGGCACTCTGTTCTACTGGCAAAAACCGCGCCGCGGAACATATTTGACGGTCTCACGTGCAAGTCATATGGAGCGTACAGTTCGTCCATGCGCCTGCAAAGCTCCTCTTGTTCTGGAGTCAAACGGACTGGCGGTAGAGATCCCTCGCCGGTCAATTGCGGTAGCAACTCATCTGCCATATTTCTCGATGAACCTCACTTCTTAGCCGGTCAGTCTATCCGGATTATACACTAGCCGATCAACCTGCGCTCGCTTTATCTGCCCCCATCCCCGGCAACCCCTCCGCCATCTCCACCGTCTCCAAACGCACTCCTATCACCTTCCCAATCGACCGCAAAATGCACAGCGAATCATCCTTCCGGTTCGGATCATTCGCAATCCCGCTGCGTCTGTCTTCACCCGATAAGGATATACCCCCCACCAACGCCAACCGGTTACCCAGCCGATAGTTGAGTGCTTCCGCGGAGATACCGTCCAGCGTCAGGAAGTTGTGACAGCGCAGTTGCATTCTGCAATTGGAAAAGGAATTCTGTCGACACGCTGGTCAAGTGGTATGTTGGGCGTCTTGAGCCGGGCGGAAGAGTTTTCCGGCTGATCTTCGTAGCCTACGTGGATATGGGCCGGCCGAGTGCCAGCCTCGGTTCAGTTCCGCTGTCTTCGTTTCCGGGCGCGCTCCCGTTTCTCACGCCTCCACGATTGCGCCAGCGTTTCGCCACTGTGGGCGATTTCAATCAGCCGCTCCCGCCGTTCGCGCCGCTCATTTTGCACCCGGGTGTCTCCCCATACCTCGTGGTCGCTCATTCCGAGTAAGTATTCCAGACGCCGAGTCGCCTCCAACCACAGGCTGGCCAGCACAGCGGGGTCAGCCCAGTACCGCTCCATCTCGTCCCATTCAGCCCGACACGAATCGCAAAAGCCAAGTGAGCCTTCCGCCCAGTTGTCGTCCGGCGGGTAGCACTCATCCACCGGCAAGAGCGAGCCATCGGGCTTTACGAACAGAGCAGCGTAGCGGGCATCTATCGCCGCTCGTAAACGCGCCAGTTCGGGATCGTCTTTCCAAGGATCGGAATCCTCTTTCCAGAGGTCAGGATTGGGAACAGGATATTTGTGCCGTTCGGGATCGTAGCCAGGGGCAGGGTCCGTCCTCTTTTGTTCACAACGCCGGCAGCCTTTGAACTCCGCTCCGAACTGATCGTCGGGATGTGAAATGCCTCGAAGGCGGCCGCGCAACGATACATCATGATACAGTTCAAGTCCTCGCTGAATCGCCTCCACATCCACCCGTTCGATCGTGGTCATAATATATCTCCTCTATCTGGTGATGCCTGCCGGCCCGATTGCCAGCGGAACATTCTAGGTCTTTACGGAATTTCCCAGGCAACCTATTCTAAGCCCTGTGCGCCTGGATATCAACTCACCTATAGGTGAGGCCTGCAGACCAGAATGAGGGTGAGTCTTCGACGATCGCTGGACATCTACTCTGTAAATCTGGATCCGTTGGACTGGACGCCCCCAAAGGCAGGCGGATTTTTTTCCTGCTTTGGGGGCGCTGGGCAGGCACAAGGCCTGCCCCTACCGGTGCGTGTGGGGGGCCGGTTTTGCAGCACGAGGTGGGTGAGCGACCGGCGGCATGGGGACGGCGCCGGCGTCGCGGCGCGAAGGCGGCGCAGGCTGGTGTAAGGGGGGCGTTGCGGGGGGAATCCCCCCGCACAAGGGAGGGCCGAAGGCCCGACCGCCCAAAAAAACGCGGAGAGAGAACCGCGGTTTTCTCTGCCGCAGAGTTGATTGCGGAATGGCTGTGGTTTAGTTGCGGCCAGAGATTTACGTGAGCGCACCCTCATTTTGGGATGCACCCCTATCGCGCTGCCGTTGTTCATGACTTGGGGGCCGTGCTACAATTGGGGTTCCTGGCAGAAACAGGAGGAAGATACGTGCCGTGGCGGGGTAGTTTTTCGGGTGGACAGGATGCGAGGGGTGATGAGGAAGGTGTGGGGAGTGCGGGGGGTTGTTTCTCTGTGCACGCTGCTGGCGGTTGTGCTGGTGCTGTGGCAGGGGACGGCGACGACGAGGGCGCAGGGGCCGCCTCCGGCTCCTGGTGACAGTGAGGTGGGCGCGGCCCATCTTTC
>DAOUHY010000034.1:0-2016 GCA_034428435.1 Caldilineaceae bacterium
CACCCCCCGGCCGGTCAAGCCTGACCCATGCCTGGCCTACATCCCAAAATGGAGGCGAGTTCTCCCACACCTCTGGCAGCAACTAAACCATGACCGTTCCACGACCAACTTTGAGGCAGGGGAAACGCCGTCTCTGACCACTGACCACTAACCACTGACCACTGCAGTTGGGCGGTCGGGCCTAGTCGGCCCTCCCTTGTGCGGGGGCTCCGCCCCCGCAACGCCCCCTCTCCTAAACCCCCCGCCGCACCCAGCGAGTGGCAATATGACCTTGTCCACCCGCTGCGACCGGGTTTCGCCCCTATCCCGCCGCCAAATCCGGTCCGGATGTCCATATGTGCATATGTTCATATATCTATATGCACATGGCCGCCCACTGCCAGCCGGTTCTAATCACAACAATCGCCGTTCGAATCACATGAACTGCAATCCATTCCAAACAATACCGACCGTAATACAGCGTGAACAAAAGCTGACGTTGTGCACCTTGCGCCAGGACCGGCACGACAAAAGGTAGTGCTCTAACGCCGCAGCAACAGCCGTTCGGCGGCCAGGCGGTTCATGCTGACGCCAGCTTCAGCGGCGTCCATTGCCAGGGCGCGGTGGGTCTCAGGAGGGATGCGAAGGGTTATGGTGCCTCGGTAGCGGCGTGTAGATAGCGGCTCAGGGATCGGAGTGCCATCCTCGTCTAACGCCTTCACGGCGAAGGCGACCACGTCCCGAATGCCCGAAAACGCCTTTTCCGGGGTGTCGTCCAGGTGGCTGAGCAAACCGAACTCCGCACACAGGCCCACGAACATCTCATCCTCATCGGACCAGATAACGCGATAGGTGTAGCGGTCATGGCGATTCATTGCAGTTCCTCCATTAGTTTGTCAATTGCCTTGAGCGCCTGGCGTACCTGGTAGGGCTTGGCCATGCCCTTAATGCGCTGGATATTGACCAGCGGCTCGCCTTGCCAGGGCGTTCTATAGAACAGGTGGCTGCCGCGCTGTCGGGGCTGTCCGAAGTAACGGTCACGGACCTTGCGGAGATCGTCAAACCGTACGTTTCGGGGGTTCCGCCTGATCTTGTCCAGGGTCTTGTCCATACCCTCATGATAGCAGTATTGCAACCAAATGTTAAGCGACCGGTGTCAGATGGACCGTGCGCGTCTCCGCATCCGTCTTCAACCGGCTCAAGATAGAGCTCGACCGGCCGGAAAAACTGCCGCTCCCGCGTCAAACGACGAACAAAGAAGACCGCTCCCCATTGCAGGCTTTGACGATCGCCCCGGACTTCTGTATCATCGCCGTATCACCGCCAGCACACCACGACCTGAAGAATCCTTGATCGTACAGTCCCAGTCTGAGGATTGCGCCTTTCATAAGATGGAGGGAGACTGAACCGGATGATGAAAGCGAAAATACCGCTGGTGCTGGAGCCTCAGCCCGAAGGGGGCTACACCGTCACCTCGCCGCTACTGCCGGAGTTGATAACCGAGGGCGACACCATGGCCGAGGCCCTGGCCAACGTGGAAGACGCCTTTAGCGCGGTTGTGGAGATATACCAGGACAGAGGCCGTCCACTGCCGCCGACCAGGACGATCATCTATCCCCACTTCTAAGGAAAATCCCAGTAGCCTTCGGTGTTCTTCGCGTCCCTTCGCGGATCAAGCCGTTGCCGTTACTAACCACTGCCTACTGCCCTTTCCCCCACTCCATGCTATAATGCCGTCCCATGCAAAAACAGCGAATCGCGTCAGCGGATCCGAGCGACGACGACATCGGCTGGCGCCCATCAGACTGGCGCCAATCAGACTGGGCCACCGATTTCGACGACGGCTGGTTCTGGCAGCTTATCCGCGGACGCAGGTCCGTCCGCCGCTACCTGCCCGAACCGGTCGAAAAGGCGCTGCTCGAAATGCTGCTGACCGCCGCAATCTGGGCGCCTTCAGCCCACAACCGCCAGCCCTGGCGCTTCTGCGTCGTCACCACCGACCCGGTCAAACAGGAGTTGAGCGACCGCATGGGCGCC
>DAOUHY010000035.1:0-16309 GCA_034428435.1 Caldilineaceae bacterium
ACGTAGCCGATGAAGGCGGCGGTGGAGAGGACAGGGCCGGGGGTGAACTGGCCGATGGCGATAGCGTCGAGCAGCTGCTGTTGCGTGAGCCAGCCGTATTCGTGGACCAGGTCGCCTTCGAGAAAGGCGACCTGGTCCACGAATACGGCTGGCTCACGCAACAGCAGCTGCTCGACGCTATCGCCATCGGCCAGTTCACCCCCGGCCCTGTCCTCTCCACCGCCGCCTTCATCGGCTACGTGCTCTACGGCATCCCCGGCGCCGCCATAAGCGCAGCCGCCATCTTTGCCCCCTCATTCATCTTCGTTGCCATCCTCAACCCCATCGTGCCCCGCCTGCGTAGCTCGGCATGGATGGGCGCCTTCCTCGACGCCGTAAACGTCAGCGCAGTCGGCCTCATGGCCGCAGTCCTCGTCCGCCTGACCACCGATATCGTCACAGCCTGGCCCGCCGCCGTAATCGCCCTGCTCGCCGCGGCCGCAGTCCTGCGCTGGCGTGTCACCTCCGCCTGGGTCGTCATCGGCGGCGCCCTGCTCGGCTGGCCGCTCTCGCTGCTCGGCTAGGGGGTAGTTGACAGTCTAATTCAGTTGGAATGCGTAGGGGCAACCCTTGTGGTTGCCCCCGTCGTTGCATCTGGCTTGCTTTCCCAACCTGCGTGAATCCCTGCTTTCTGGGATTTCCTCAAAAGACAGACTACAAAGAACCAGGCCCTCTTCCCGCAAAAGTGGCGCCGCAGTTCAGCATACCGTAAACCCGCAGTATGCCGGCGCTGGGCAAGGTCGTCGAGCACAGAAATCTGCCCGGCTAATCCTTCTGCCGCTCGTCTTCCTCCGCCGCGTCCAAGGCGTCGTCCAGGACGCCGTCGACCCACTCGTCACTGTCCAACTTGTCAATGTAGGTCCTCAGCGCCCTGACCGCAATCTTCCTCGCCGCCAGAGCGGATACGTCCGGGCGATGGCCCCCGTGGATTAGGCGCTCGCGCACCACGTCCTCGGCTTTGTCGAGAGAGGCATACTTGGAATGGAATTCACGCAGCAGACCTTCATCCTCCGTCTGCCACAGCGTATGAATATGCCAGACGACAGGATGCGTCTGATCCCCTACAACGCCCACGATGTCGTACGTCTTTTTGATCATTCCTCTTCTCGCGTCCAGTCTGAGCTGCCCGCGAACTCGCAGCCTTCCCAATATTCGGTGACGAATTTCATGTTTCTGAAGTCGGACGATTCTCGATAGAGAAAACCGATTCTACCGGTTTCAGTGTTGTACTCGGCTCCGATAAGCCTGGGGTCATCCGGCAACGCATCGAAGGTATCAAGAAATTTAGTGGCAGTCTCGGGGTTGATGTCGAAGTCGTCTTTGAGAAGAATGCAGACGCCGTCTTCTGTGGTTACCGGCTCCAGGCGCTCCTCGATGGCGGTGACGCGTTCAACGAGGGAGTTGAGCTGCTCGGCTAAGCCGGCTAGCGTGAGTTCTTCGTCCTGGGCCCACACTACAGCGGTCGACATTAGCAGAACTATCATTATAGTAGCCACAAAAGTAGCCGCAATATAGCGTTTCACCTAGAAGTCTCCTCTTGTAAGGATGCAAAGGCTTCAGCCAAGCCTGGGTCGTCATCGGCGGCGCCCTGCTCGGCTGGCCGCTCACCCTGCTTGGCTAGCGCAGGGACAGGCGTCGTCTGGTCTCTTCTACTGCAGGGGCGGAACTATAGTCTTTGGGGCAACAAGAGCAAGCGAGTGGTCGTCCCCTTCACATTGTCTATATCCAGCCATCGCCCCCACCAGTCATTAGCGACGACTTCCTCGTGATTGCCCATTTGATAACCCTCATAGTACAGAACGACGGGAATACCCAGGTGTGCCAGTCGCCAAGCCCAGGCAATCCGATTGGATAGCCGATAATAGCCCTCTGCTGACAAGCTCCAGCTTCCTCCCATGACTTCGTGGAAATACTCATTTGTACTGGCAATCGCATCCTGTATCTGTCCGCGTCCCTCCTCCCCTGCATCGCAACTACTCTCTGGAGACCTGCGTTCTATGAGGAGAAGACCGTCGGGCAGAACTCCGTCGTGTCTTCGCTGAATTGTACATGGTCTGGCCAGCATATGCCGTGACGGATGGTTCCCTTGCCGAGGCCACCAGTCACCCAGCACTCTATTGTGAAGGTCGTTAACCCACAGCCAGACATAAAGGTCAAGAAGTATGTAGTCGTCGCTGTTTTTTGAGACGCCATCCAAAAGACTCAACCAGTGCATTTCTTCTCCCCCGAATTTCGGCAGAAACGAATGTCCTGCAGCGCGTCAGGACTATCCGCACGGATTCTCGCAATTGAAACGCGGTCGTCTTGCCTACCATTACACAATACGAATCAGGCAAAACCCAATCCGCAGAACAATCTGGGTGTTCTACTGGACGTGCATTAATGTTACGGGCGTCGGATTTCAATCCCCGCAATACCCAAATGGTTGATTCAACGCCCGAATCAAAGGGAGCATCGGCGCGCCATCCACATCCAGCCGTCTCCCCCAGCAGCCACTGTCAATTACGCCTTCACTATGGCCCTTGATGACCCGCTCCCAGTGTTCCTCGGAGTGAAAAAGATCCCCCCCTTTGGCGATATCCGTTGCATAGAGGAATCCCAGATAGACCAGAACCACCGGCACGCCCAAAGAGGCCAGCTTCCACGACCACGCAAACCGGTTCGACAGCTGGTAATGACTGTCCCGCGAAATACCCCACCTGCCGCCCGTCGCCGCTCGCAGCCCAACGGCCGCCTCCTCGATAGCCTCGCCAATCCTCTCGTGATTCTTCAGCGTGCCATCAGAGGCAGGCTTCCCCAGCCGCTTCCCCCTTGACGACCGCGCCACTTCGTTCCAGTGCGCCTTCGCCTCAACCAGAAGCAACCCCTTCCTGCCCCCAACCGTGCACGTGCTCGCTATATCCCAATTCGGTGTCCTCGGTTCGTTTTCAGAGACTGCCAGCCACCAGTTGCCCAAACGCTCACGTATGCCGGAAGGCAGCAGATCATTAGACTTGTCCAGCTCCACTTCCTCCGCAACCGTCGCATCCCACGAGCCGTCTTCTCTCCGCACCGGCTTGCCGCCAGGCATCCAAATATCGTCACCTGAAATCGTGACACCATCAACGCCCACCAACCGGGTCAGCCGCGCAGCGACCTCCTCTCCGTCGCCGTCCACAAGCAGCACGCAGCGCGGCCGGCTCCCACGTTGATCTTTCCCAAGCTGCTTCGCCCAACCCACTCCTGACCTCCCTGAAAGCGGCAACCTGTGCAAATCCCCTTCGAAACCAGGACGCCTAGCACCTGTTACGCAATGGAACTGCGCCTGTCTTGCTCCCTCTACG
The DNA here is from genome assembly GCA_034428435.1 of Caldilineaceae bacterium. GTDB lineage: Bacteria > Chloroflexota > Anaerolineae > Caldilineales > Caldilineaceae > Bin5. The sequence continues at coordinate 3,363 of DAOUHY010000035.1, forward strand.
CAATACGCATTACGCAATAAACCGGGTTCTCGACTCAAACGCACACCAAAAGCCGTACTACCTCCTCCTCCTGCGCCGCCCTCTGCCGGAACTCTTTCCCCTGCTCTCCCGCTCGGCCAGCATCTGCACCGCCTGCTCCAGCGAAACACTCTGGGGATCCGTCTCCTTCGGAATATTGGCGTTCGTACTATTGTGGTTGACGTACGGACCATACCGCCCGTCCAGCACGCATACCGGTTCGCCGTCTTTGGGATGCGCCCCCAGCTCCTTCAGAACCGTGCGCGTCGACCTGCCCCGCCTCCGGTCCGGCGCCTCCTTGATCAACGCCAGCGCACGCGGCAAATCAACCTCCAACACGTTGTCAGGCGCCTTCAAACTCACAAACTTCCCGTTGTGCACGACATAAGGCCCGTAACGCCCCACGCCGGCGCGCACCGCCACCCCGTCTTCAGGATGCTTCCCCAGGTCCCGCGGCAGGCTCAGAAGTTGCAGCGCCGTCTCCAGGTCCATCCCCTCCATCGTCATGCCTTCTAGCAGGCTGGCCCGCTTCGGTTTTCCATCTGACCTGCTTTTCACCTTCTCCGCCGGCGCATCCGCCGCCTTCGGCTTCCCTTTGCCCGCAACAACCAGGGGCGTCAACTTTTCAACGGCCTTGGCGCTAAGCCGGGGAACTCGCTCCAACTCCGCCGCCGACGCATAGGGACGACCTGCAATGATCCCCTTGGCCAGTCCCGGACCGATCCCCGGCAGCGTCGCCAGCTCCCTGGCCGTAGCCGTGTTGATATCCACCGGCCCGGCCGGCTTATCCGGCTTTCCCCTCGGTGCCCTTTCTCCGTCCTCGCCCAGTTGCACATACGCGCCGAAACGCCCATCCTTAACCAGAACAGGCTGGCCGCTCTCCGGGTCCTTCCCCAGTACGATCGGCCCGTCCTGCTTCGCACTCACCAGCGCCTCGACCGCAGCCGCATCCAAATCCCCCGGCGCCAGATCATCCGGCAGGCTCACCGTCTGCCTGTCGCCGTTGACCTCCCGCGCCAGAAACGGCCCATACTGTCCAATCCGCACCTCGACCGGCAGATCGGGAAAGTCGACCCGGCCCGCATGGCGCGGATCGATGTCGTTCTCCCTTTCCTTGACCTGGCTCTCCAACCCCTGCTCACTCAGATAAAACTGGTTCAGATATTCAAGCCAGTCAACCTCCCCCTCGGCAATGTCATCCAGCGTCTGCTCCATCTCCGCCGTAAACTTCAGGTCCACCAGCTCCTCGAAGTTGCTCTCCAGCAGCTGCACCACCGCAAACGCAACGAACGTGGGCACCAGCTCCTGCCGCTGTTTGAATACGTAGCCCCGGTTCTGAATCGTGTCGATGATCGTGGCGTACGTGCTCGGGCGGCCGATCCCTTCCGTCTCCAGCGCTCGCACCAGCCGCGCCTCCGTATAGCGCGCCGGCGGCTTCGTCGCGTGCCCCACCGCCTCCAACTCCCGGCAGTCCACCTCCTCATCCTTGGCCAGCGCCGGCAACGGCGACTCCTGGTCCTCAATCGCAGCATCAGGATCATCCGAGCCTTCAACATAGGCCCGAAAGAATCCGGGAAAAAGAATCTCCCGACCCGATGCCCGAAATAGCGCCTCCTCGGCCGCATCACCCGCGCGTATCATCACCGTCGTGGTACGCAGGCGCGCATTCGCCATCTGTGTCGCCACCGTCCGCTTCCAGATCATATCGTAGAGCGCCGCCTCATCCCCCGAAAGCGGCAGCGTTTCCAACGGACGCATCGCACTGCCCGCCGGCCGGATCGCCTCGTGCGCCTCCTGTGCGCCCTTTGACCTCGTCCGGTACCGCCGCGGCTTCTCAGTCAGAAACTTCTCGCCGTACCGCTCCCGCACCCGCCGCCGCGCCGCATTCACGGCCTCGTCGCTCAGATGCACCGAATCGGTCCGCATATACGTGATGTACCCGTTTTCGTATAGAGATTGCGCCACCCGCATCGTCCGCCTTGCTGCCCACCCCCGCTTGCGGTTGGCCTCCTGCTGCAGCGTGCTCGTCGTGAAAGGCGGCGACGGCGACCGCGACTGCTCCTTGCTCTCAGTCGAGAGTACTACCCAGTTGCCCGCCAGCAGCCGCTGCTGCAACGCCCTCGCCTGCTCCTCGTCCAGCAGCAGAACGTCCCCGCTGCCTTCGCTCGGATGCGTCTTGACCCGCTTACCCGCCGCGATCTTTCCCGTCGATTCATCGAAATCCCGCCCAGTGGCTACCCGCGTTCCGTTCACCGAAACCAGCGTGGCCTCAAAACGGTGCGCCGCACTGTCCGGGCGCTTGTTGAGCTGCGCCTTCAAATCCCAATAGGACCCGCTCATGAACGCCCGCCGCTCCCGCTCCCGCAGCACCAGCAACCGCACCGCCGCACTCTGCACACGGCCGGCCGACAGCTTCGGCGCAATCTTCTTCCACAACAACGGCGATATCGTATAACCCACCAACCGGTCCAGAATGCGCCGCGTCTCCTGCGCCCGCACCAGGTCGTTGTCGATCGACCGCGTCGTCTTCAGCGCCTGCTCGATCGCCTCCCGCGTTATCTCGTGAAATATCATCCGCCTGACCGGAACTTTCGGCTTCAGCACCTCATACAGATGCCAGCCGATGCTCTCCCCTTCCCGGTCCTCGTCCGTCGCCAGCAGGACCTCATCCGCCTCCTTCAGAGCCGACCTCAGCTCGGAGACCACCTTCTTCTTGTCCGACGGAACCACATACAGCGGCTCGAACGCATCCTCCACCTTCACGCCCAGCCGCGCCCACGGCTCCCCCTTCACCTTCGCCGGCACCTCAGCAGCAGAGGCCGGCAGATCGCGCACGTGCCCCATACTGGCTTTGACTTCATATCCACTTGGCAAAAAGCCGCGAATCGTTCTCGCCTTCGTCGGCGACTCTACAATGACTAATTTCGACATTCTTCTTCTTTTGGCTGATGGTCAATAATCACGAACTGAACGCAAAAAGCGCCGCCCATTCTGCCGCCTCCTGCATTTCAGCCGAGATAGAATACACAAGAACATTGAGCCCGGCAAGTAAAATATCAAAGAAAAACCGCCCTTCCCCTCTACTCCCGCCAACTCGTACAAAGCCCGTACACGTCTCGTCATCCGCCCGTAAGCGCTCTCCAGCGCTCACCCTCTGAACGCGCCAACGCAGGCATTTTCTCTCTCCTCTCCCCTCTCTCCTCGCCTCTGGGCGGTCGGGCCTATTCGGCCCTCCCTTGTGCGGGGGCTCCGCCCCCGCAACGCCCCCCCTACACCAGCCTACCCCACCGTGCTTCCTCCCCCCACCATCGTGCCTACCCAACAGTGCTTACCCTCCTTCGCGCAATCTCAAGCCACTAACCACTAACCACTGACTACTGACTACTGACTACTGCAGTTACACCAAAATCGGTTCCTAACCCGATCTCGCTATCCGTTGACAGCCGCGGCCCTTCAACTTATACTGAACATACTTTCCTACCCCTCACCTGCAATGCAACGGGGAGACAGATCCGTGAATACATATCGCAATGAGCAATCGGTTTCTCCGATGCTCCCGCATAGCCAGACTGTCGATGCCGGCCGTCAACGGACAGCCCTTGGTTTCTCCACAGGCCCCAGGATGCTGCCCGCCATTCTTCTGTTTGCCCTGCTCTGTCTCGCACTCAGCGGCTGTGCATCCAACTACGATCTACTCAACCTGACCGTGCCCGCTTCGGTCCAGGTCGAGCAGTTTAGCCCCGAAACAGGTCCCTGTGTCGACCAGTTCATCACCCACGACCTCCCTCACAACACCACCACCGCCGACGGCATCATCCGCATGTACGAGGCCAACGGCGCCGGCGTCGCCATCAACGATCTCGACAATGACGGCGACCTCGACCTCGTCCTCGGCAACTACGACAACCCCAACTCCATCTTCTGGAACCAGGGCGGCCTCAACTTCCGCCGCGAGCAGATGCCGGTTGGCCGCACCCGCGCCGTAACCGCAGTCGATGTCGACGGCGATGGTTGGACCGACCTCGCACTCACACGCGTCGGCGGCGCTATCAATTTCTGGCGCAACCGCGGCCCCGACCTGGCCCCGGACGCGCCCGGTCGCTTCGTACAGGAGTTCGTCAATGGCCTTGCCAAGCCCGCCTACGCCATCGACTGGGCCGACCTCGACGCCGACGGCGACCTCGACGCCGTCACCGCCTCCTACGATATCGGCCTCCTCACCGAGCTGGGCAACGAATACCTGCTCAGAGATGAAGCCGGCGTCTATATCCACTGGAACGAACCCGGCCGCTTCCGCGCCCAGCGCCTCGCCGATGAGGCCCAGGCCCTTGCCATCGCCCTCTGGGACCAGGACGGCGACGGCCGCCTCGACCTTCTCGTCGGCAACGACTTCGCCCTGCCCGATCAGTTCTGGCGCAACCACGCCGACGGCTGGCAGCTGGCCTCTATCTTCCCCGAAACCACACACAGTACCATGAGCTTCGACCTCGCCGACGTCGATAACTCCGGCCGCACCGCACTCTTTGCCAGCGACATGAAGCCGCCCGACATGAACGCCGAAACAATGCGCGCCTGGGCGCCGCTCATGGAGAAAGAACACCCTCCCCTGCCGGCCGGCGATCCCCAGCGCATGGAAAATATGCTCCTGGTGGCCGGTCCAAGCGGTGACTACCAGAACTTCGGACGCGACCGCCAACTCGACGCCACCGGCTGGAGCTGGGCCAGCCTCTTCGGAGACCTCGACCAGGACGGCCAGCTCGATCTCTACATCGTCAACGGCTTCGCCGAGTCCACCACCTTCGCCCACATGGAAGACCATGAACTGGTCGAACGCAATCAGGCCCTGCGCAACACCGGCGGCCGCTTCGAACGCATGCCCGATTGGGGCCTGGGCAGCGAACGCGGCGGACGCGGCGCTGCCCAGGGCGACCTCGACGGTGACGGCGACCTCGATATCGTCGTCAACAACCTGCGCGGCAATGCCCAGCTCTTCGAGAACCGCCTCTGTGGCGGCGCCTCATTACAGGTTCAACTACGCCAGCCCGGCAGCGCCAACCCGGAAGCAATCGGCGCCACAGCCATCCTCGAAACGCCCGCAGGCCGCCTGCGCCGCGACGTGCGCGTAACCCGCGGCTATCTCTCCAGCGACCCCGGCCAGCTCCACTTCGGTTTTCCCGCCGATACCCAGCCTCGCCTTCTCCTGGTCCGCTGGCCCGATGGGCAGTGGTCAACCGTCTCCGGCCCGGCCCCGGGACAGCGAATAACCGTTGCCAGAACAGATCTGGGGCAGGAGTAAAGCGCGGCCGCTTGCAACCTATCTGTCGAAAACACCGGCCACATCGATGAGGAATAACAAATATGCCAGCATCTGACCCCCGCGCAGAAGCCATCGAAAAGATTCGCCGCCTGCCGCAACAGCTCGAAGAGCTGATATCCGGGCTTTCACCGCAACAACTGACCGCAAAACCACTGCCCAATGAATGGACCGTGGCCCAGAACGTCCACCACATCGCCGATTCCCATATCAACAGCTATGTGCGCTGCAAGCTCATGGCGACCGAGGACAATCCAACCCTCAAACCCTATGACGAGGGCGCATGGGCCCTGCTCTCCGACGGCAGCAGCCCCGACCTCTCCGATTCCTTGGCCCTCCTGAAGGCGCTCCACGCCCGTTGGGCCCAGTTTTGGGATAATCTGCCCGAAGACGCCTGGCAGCGTACCGGCCAGCACCCGGAAAGCGGCCCCGTCACTCTGGCCAGACAGCTCGATCTCTACGTCCAACACGGCGAAGCCCACCTGGACCAGATCCGCCGCACGCTGGCCGCAAGCCATGAGTAGCCGGCCGCACAACATGCCCTGCCGGTTACCGGATACGGTCGCACGAACTGTGTAAGAATCCGCACAGAGCCGACCGCCGCACATGAGGTAAAGTCAGACCTGTCAGAGCGATAGGAGAAAACATGGGATCTGCAGAAGCACTGCATGATCTGCAAAAGGAACAGACAGACCAGACCAGGGATCGTTCCGCGCCGGTCAATCCCCTCGCGCCGGATGAAGGACGTCGTGTCTCCCTCGAAGAATACTGGGAAAAATGGTACGAGAACCCCTACCCGGACATCGACGTCAGCTACGAATGGAACAATGGCATTCTGGAGGCAAAACCATTGGCCAATGCCCCCCAAATCGAACTTGGATTCTGGTTCCTCTTCCTGCTCGGTCAGTACCTCTTCTCGCGTGACATCGCACAGCTGATCAATCTGGAGACCGGCTTTGTCCTCACTATGGAGGACGTAACCGAGCCGTCAGGGATTCGCAAAGCCGTCCGCAAGCCGGACATCGGCATCATTCTGAACAGCAACCCTGTCCCCTGGGGACGCTTGAACCAGCGCTCCTTTGCCGGGGTCTGCGACGGCGTCATCGAATTCATCTCCGATTCTACACAGGTCGAAGTCCGGCGCGATACCGAAGAGAAAAGGCGCGACTACGCGCTGGCCGGCGTACAGGAGTACTACATTCTCGACCCCACCGGCGAACACATGCACTTCTTCCACCGGACTCCGGACCGCCAATACGAAGAGATCCAACCCGACGCCGCCGGGGTGATTCGCTCCCAGCTGCTGCCCGGCTTCCAATTCCGGCACAGCGATCTCTACGAATTGACGGCGCTTGAGGAGCTCGCACTCGACGACGTATATCAGGGGTTTGTGCTTCCCAAATACCAGGAATCTCTTGCCGCCCGCCAGCAAGCAGAACAACGGGCCGAAACCGAAGCAACTGCCCGCCAGCAGGCCGAGCAAAGGGCCGAAACCGAAGCAACCGCCCGCCAGCACGCCGAGCAACGGGCCGAAACCGAAGCAACTGCCCGCCAGCTGGCCGAGCAAAGGGCCGACGCCGAAGCAGCCGCCCACAGACAAGCCGAAGAGCGGTTGCAGTCGCTCGAAGCCGAACTGGCCCGACTGCGCCGCCGGTCCTCTTGAATCGGACTTGGCTAACCCATTTCTCCACCGGCGAGGAAGCCGCTTGATTGGGGCTTGGATGGCCCTGACAGGAGAAAAACGCGTTTGAACCGCTACCACGATTCTTGTACAATAGATTGACCGCGCATTCTCGCGGAATTTCGGCAGTTTACGCAATCCCACCGCGTTCCTTTCGGGCAGGAGCGCATCCGACCATTCTTTTGAAGTTTCAGATGTATTCAGGGAGGAAACGAATGCAAAACCGACAATGGCAGAACCGCTTCAGTTTCAAAGCGTTGATCGTCTTGGCGCTGGCCGCACTGCTTATCTCCGCCTGTGCCCCCATCGCACCGGCAGCCGACACCGGCATGGAGATGGCCGACGACGGCCCGGTAACCATTACCTGGGCCATGTGGGGCAGCCCCGCAGAGGTCGCAACCCATCAGTCTGTGGCCGATGCCTTTATGGAAGAACAGGACGACATTGTCATCGAGATCCTGGCCGAGCCCTGGGGCGACTACTTCACAAAGATTAAGACCCTCTGGGCCAGCGGTGACTCGTCGGTCGTCCCCGACGTCCTCTTCCTCTCGCCCATCGTCAACTATGCCTCCGAGGGCGTGCTGGAAAACCTCGACCCCTGGATCGAGGCCAGCGGCTACAATACCGACGACTACTGGCCGTCTCTGCTTCAGTATGCCATGTACGATGGCAGCGTGTACGGCTTCCCCCGCGACATCGGCCTTGAGGTCCTCTACTACAACAAGGACATCTTCGACGAGGTCGGCGTCCCCTATCCCGATGACACCTGGACCTGGGACGACCTTACGGCTGCAGCAGAGCAGCTCACCGTCGTCGAGGACAGCGGCCGCGTCTCCCGCTATGCACTCGGCATGGAGGGTGGCAAATGGATGATCTGGGTCATGCAGAAAGGCGGCATGGCTCTGGATGACATGCGCAACCCCTCCAGCTGTGCTCTGAACGAGCCCGGAGTGGTCCAGGCCGTCCAGTTCTTCAAGGGCATGATCGACAACAACTACTTCATGCCCCCGGCCAACATGAGCCAGGCCGGTGGTGACGCCGCTGTCTTCCAGAGCGGCCAGGTGGCGATGATCATTCAGAACGCCAGCCGCGTCTCTGCCTTCAACGCCGCCGGCATGAACTACGATGTCTCGGTCATTCCGATTCCCGCTGACGGCCATCGCGCCTCCGCCGCCGGCGGCGCAGCCTGGGTCATGAGCGCCCTCAGCGACAACAAGGAAGAAGCCTGGACCTTCCTGAGTTGGCTCCAGAGCACCAATGGCGGCCAGCGCATCTACACCGCCTCCGGTGAGATCCTGCCTGCCCTGCAGTCAACCGCCAAGTCCGACGCCTTCCTCAACAGTGGACAGCCCCCGGCCAACCGACAGGCTTTCATCACCGAAGGTGAGAACGCCCGCATGGGGCGCATCGGCTACTTCGTCGAATGGAGCCAGATTGGCGGCTCATTCATTAACCCGGGACGCGATCAGATCCTCATCGGTGAAGTCGGCGTCGAAGAAGGTCTGAATTCCATCTGCGAGCAGGTGGACGCCTTCCTTGAAGAGAACGGATTCCCGAAATAAGCTCAAGTGCTGACCGGCAGCCAGCAGCCAGTAGCCAGTTACGAGACCGGCTACTGGCTGCCTGCCACGTGCCAATGACGCCATGACCGCGTCCACATCCTCACAAGGCTCCCTGCCGCGCTGGCGGCGTTACCAGCCGGACCAGCAGTGGGAAGCCTACCTATTCCTGCTACCCAGTTTCGCCGGCTTCCTGATCTTCGTGGCGATCCCTGTCGTCGCATCCCTGGCCCTCAGCCTCTTTGAATGGTCTCTGCTCTCCCCGCCGGAATTCGTTGGCTTCAAGAACTACACCCAACTCCTCTCCAGCGACCTGGTCTTTCGCAAAGTCCTTGTCAATACCTTCTACTTCATCGTTACCATCGTCCCCCTTCAGCTTGCCTTTGGCCTGCTGCTCGCGGTTGCGCTGAACCAGGGCTTGCGCGGGCTTGAAGTCTACCGCCTGATCTATTTCATGCCGGTAGTGACGACGATCGTTGCCGCTGCCCTCGTCTTTCAGTGGTTCTTCAACCGCGATTTCGGCATTCTGGCCGCAGCCGTCTGGGAACTGGGGTCCGCAACAGGCCTCCCCATCCGCCCGCCGGACTGGCTCAACGATCCCGATTGGGCCAAACCTGCCGTCGTTATCCTGACCCTGTGGAAAAACACCGGCTTTACCATGGTGATCTACCTGGCTGCCCTGCAAGGCGTACCGACTGAACTGTACGATGCCGCCAAGGTCGACGGCGCCAGCGCTTGGCAGCGCTTCCGCTCCGTAACCTTTCCCATGGTCAGTCCCACCACCTTCTTCCTCATGGTCATCCAGATGATCGGTGCCTTCCAGCTTTTCAGCGAGGCATTCGTCATGACCCAGGGCGGTCCGGCCAATGCCACGCTCACGATCGTCTACTACATCTACCAGATGGCCTTCGAATTCCAACGCATGGGCAGAGGAGCGGCCGTCGCCTGGGTGCTCTTTATCTTCATCTTCATCTTCACCCTCGTGCAGACGCGCCTGCAACGACGCTGGGTGCACTATGAAGCCGGCGGGGAATCGTGACAACCACCACCACGACCCCGCCCACTACGACTACGCCTGCCTCGATACGCCCCGGAGCCGCGCCGCGCTCGACTCTCAAAACGGGGCACCTGCTCCTTCACGTCGCCCTGATCCTGGGCAGCGTCGCCATGCTGCTGCCCTTCGGCTGGATGCTCGCCACCTCGCTCAAGTCGCCGCCGCAGATCTTCACCTACCCGCCCTCCCTCGTTCCCAACCCTGTCGTCTGGCGCAACTACCTGGACACGGTGCAGGCCATGCCCTTCGGACGCTTCTACCTGAACAGCCTCTTCGTCGCCGTGAGCGTCACCACCCTCCAGATCCTCACCTCCTCACTGGCCGCCTTCGCCTTCGCCCGCCTCCGCTTCCGCGGCCGCGAAGCCCTCTTCCTCGTCTACCTGGCGACGCTGATGATCCCGTTCCACGTGACCATGATCCCCAATTTCATCCTCGTCCGCTATCTGCGCTGGTTCGACACCTTCTACGCCCTCATCGTCCCCACCGCATTCTCCGTCTTCGCCGTCTTCCTGCTCCGTCAATACTTCCGCGGCATCCCCGTGGAGCTCGACGAGGCCGCCCGTATGGACGGCGCCTCCTCTTTCCGCATCTGGGCCCGGGTGATCATGCCTCTGAGCGGGCCTGTCCTCGCCGCACTCACGATCTTCGTTTTCCTCGGCTCCTGGAACGACTTCCTCTGGCCGCTCGTCGTCTCCAACTCCCACGCCACCCGCACCATTCCCGTCGGCCTGGCCACCTTCAGGGGCCAGTACAACACCGACTGGCACCTGCTCATGGCCGGCTCCGTCATCGCCCTGCTGCCCGTCCTCCTCGTCTACGTCTTCGCCCAAAAACGCTTTGTCGAAGGCATCACCCTCTCCGGCATGGGCGGCCGCTGACGCCACGTTACCCGCAAACTACCGCCAGCCCCTTCGCGTGCAGAACAGATTTGGAGTCGTTCAGACCGAAGGATTGCGCGGCCCGGTCTTTGCCTGCCGCCAATTCCGGTAGGGGCACCCCTTGTAGGTGCCCTTGCCTTCACACTGACTGTGGTCTGCCCTCTCATCCTTCGGGTGCAGTTCAAAACTGGTGTGTGTTCTCGTAAACCTTTGGCAGCGACTAAACCATGGCCAGTCCGCGATCAACTCTGAGGCAGAGGAAGCGCCGTCACTGACCACTGACCACTAACCACTGACCACTGCAGTTGGGCGGTCGGGCCTATTCGGCCCTCCCTTGTGCGGGGGCTCCCCCCCCGCAACGCCCCCTCTCCTACAACCTCGCGCCGTAGCAAGTGTGTGGGCAATACGAAATAGGCCCCTCGCTGCGACCCGCGCCTCCCCCACCGTGCCGTCTCGTCCCCACCACCGTCCCTGTGCCGCCCCCAACCGTAGGGGCACCCCTTGTGGGTGCCCTCTCCCGCCGCCAAATCCGGTCCGGATGTCCATATGTGCATATATTCATGTGCACATGACCGCCCCCGGCCAGCCGGTTAAAATCACAACAATCGCCGTTCTAATTACATGAACTGCAATCAAAGTCGCAATTCTCAATCCCCTGAATCCCCGTCCTTCGCGCCCCTTCGCGGATCAAGGAAGTTGCCGTCGTCCTTGCTTTGCATAGTCAATCAGGGGATCCTGCCAACTCTCCATAAACAAATCACAATCCATCCCAAAAAATACCGACCGTAATACAGCGTGAACAAAAGCCGAAGTCGTGTACCTTGCGCCAGGACCGGCGCGACAAGAGGTAGTACTCTAACGCCGCAGCAACAGCCGCTCGGCGGCCAGGCGGTTCATGCTGACGCCGGCTTCAGCGGCGTCCATTGCCAGGGCACGGTGGGTCTCAGGAGGGATGCGAAGGGTTATAGTGCCTCGGTAGCGGCGTGTGGACAGCGGCTCGGGGATCGGAGCGCCATCCTCGTCTAACGCCTTCACGGCGAAAGCGACCGCGTCCCGAATGCCTGAGAACGCCTTTTCCGGGGTGTCGTCCAGGTGGCTGAGCAACCCTAACTCCGCACACAGGCCCACGAACATCTCATCCTCATCGGACCAGATAACGCGATAGGTGTAGCGGTCATGGCGATTCATTGGAGTTCCTCCATTAATCTGTCGATTGCCTTGAGCGCCTGGCGTACCTGATGGGGTTCGGCCATGCCCTTTATGCCCTGGATATTGACCATCGGCTCGCCCTGCCAGGGCGTTCTTTGGAACAGGCGGCTGCCGCGCGGTATGGATCGATGCGCTCCACGCTACCATCCGGCAGACAGAGACACTGCGCCTTATTTCTTCAACGCGAAGAGAAGACAGCCACTACGCCAACCACCTCGCAGCCCGACCCGCCTCCTCCGCCCGCGTGTACACCTCAACCATCCGCGCCGTCTTCCAGCGCTCCTGCGCCATGCTCTCGTGCATCCCGCACCGCGACAGCCTCGCCCTCGCCGGCCCGTGCGGAGCACATCGCTCAACTGATTCAGCCGGCCCCTTCCCCCTGACGAACAGCCTTCACTTCCAGCCGCACGCCCTCATGCCGCTGAATGCAGCGGATGACCTCAAACAGATTGCGGGCGTGAGGATTGCCGGACGGTCCGAACATGCGCATCAGACTCTTGGGCGGCTTGTTCGTGAGCGAGCCCAGTTCCTCGAACCCGATGGTGGCGTTGATGTAATCTCGCAGCACGATCTTGCCCGTATCCACCTCTCCTGCAAGCAGGCACTCGACGCCTTCCTTCAGCAACCCTTCTCGAAATGCCGGGTCGCGTGCGGCGCGGCCCTGCACGGTCTCCTTAAAGTCACGAGTGATCGGCATCCTTCACACCTCCTCCTGCTTGCGGCGCCTGTACGCCTGCCAGAGTGCACGCGCGCCTTCCATGGACGGGCTTTTGTGCCGCCGCCGACCAGGATGATCATCTAACCCCACTTCTAAGGAAAATCCCAGTAGCCTTCGGTGTTCTTCGCGCCCCTTCGCGTCCCTTCGCGGATCAAGCCGTTGCCGTTACTAACCACTGCCTACTGCCCTTTCCCCCACTCCATGCTATAATGCCGTCCCATGCACAGACAGCGAATCGCGTCAGCGGATCCGAAGGACGACGACATCGGCTGGCGCCAATCAGACTGGCGCCAATCAGACTGGGCCACCGATTTCGACGACGGCTGGTTCTGGCAACTTATCCGCGGGCGCAGGTCCGTCCGCCGCTACCTGCCTGAACCGGTCGAGAAGGCGCTGCTCGAAATGCTGCTGACCGCCGCAATCTGGGCGCCTTCAGCCCACAACCGCCAGCCCTGGCGCTTCTGCGTCGTCACCACCGACCCGGTCAAACAGGAGTTGAGCGACCGCATGGGCGCC
>DAOUHY010000036.1:0-7817 GCA_034428435.1 Caldilineaceae bacterium
TCCGACTGGCCGGTGGTCGACATGGCCGCGGACTACGTTACCTGGTTTGACATTGTCCAGGACAGCATCAGCCACTTGAGCGCGGCGGACCAGCAGAAGATCATGCACGACAACGGGGCGCGCTTTTACCGGCTGGAGGTTTGACAGCAGTTTTCAGTTGGCAGTTTGTAACAATTAAGCCATGTTCTGTGTGTGTACTGTGTGCGGTCTGCCTGGGCGGAATGTACCGTCAGTGTTTCTGTAGCAGGCTCTCGATGGTCATCGCGGTGAACGTTGGGCATATATGGGAGTGGCCTCGCCTGTCTTGCTCGCGCCGGCACATTTTCGGAATCTGCCAGTAGGCGGGGGCTAGCGTGGGCCGACACGGGTCGGCACCGTCGTATTGCCCACATACTGGCTACGACGCGAGGTTGTAGGAGGGGGGGCGTTGCGGGGGCGGAGCCCCCGCACAAGGGAGGGCCGAATAGGCCCGACCGCCCATAACTGCAGTGGTCAGTGATTAGTGGTCAGTTGTCAGAGAGGTCACTTCACCTGCCCCAGTGTTGATCGCGGAATGGCTATGGCTTAGTAGTTGCGTCAGTTTTCGGCTTTCAGTGCTGCCATGCGTTCGCCAGAAACGCGGTCACACATGACTTGAAACATTAACTCAAAGCAATCGCGAGGAGCTATCGATGGCCTATACACCCAAACCGGAAAATAAGTTCAGCTTCGGTCTCTGGACCGTCGGCAACATTGGACGCGACCCTTTCGGCGACCCTGTGCGGGAGGTGCGCTCGCCGGTGCAACTGGTCCAGTTGCTGGGAGAGGTGGGCGCGTGGGGCGTCAATTTCCATGACAATGACCTGGTGCCGATCGACGCGACCGCGGCCGAGCGCGACCGGATCGTGAGCGACTTCAAGAAGGCGCTGGACGAAAACGGCCTCGTGGTGCCGATGGCGACGACCAATCTGTTTACGCACCCGGCCTTTCGCGACGGCGCCTTTACCAGCACCGACCCGGAGGTGCGGGCATTTGCGCTGCAGAAGACGATGGCGGCCATCGACCTGGGGGTTGAGTGCGGCGCCAGCACGTACGTCTTTTGGGGCGGGCGGGAAGGCACGGAGACGGACGCGAGCAAGAGCCCTGCGGATACCGGCAAATGGTTCCAGGAGGCGCTCAACTTCTTGTGTGAATATGTGATGGATCAGGGCTATGATCTGCGCTTCGCGCTGGAGCCGAAGCCGAACGAGCCGCGCGGCGACATCTACCTGGCGACGGTCGGGCACATGCTGGCCTTCATCGAGACGCTGGACCACCCGGAGATGGTCGGCGTGAATCCTGAGGTGGCGCACGAGCATATGGCCGGCCTTAACTTCACGCATGCGGTGGCGCAGGCGTGGAATGCGGGCAAGCTCTTCCACATCGACCTCAACGACCAGAATCTGGGCCGCTACGATCAGGACTTCCGCTTCGGCAGCCACAACATCAAGCAGGCGTTCTTCCTGGTCAAGTTCCTGGAAGACGTCGGTTACGACAACCCGCGGCACTTCGATGCCCATGCCTACCGCTCGTCCGACTACGAGGACGTGAAGGCCTTCGCCAGCGGCTGTATGCGCACGTACCTGATCCTGAAGGAGAAGGCCGAGCAGATGCGCGAGCACGAACAGATCCAGGCGTTGCTGGCGCAGATTTCGGCCGATGACGGCTCGATGGACGGTTTCAGAGGCAAGTACTCATCAGAGAAGGCGGCCGGTCTCAAGGCGCATGCCTTTGACCGCGACGAACTGGGCCGCCGCGGCAAGCCGTATGAACAGTTGGACCAGTTGGTGGTTGAACTGCTGCTGGGCGTGTGAAGGGCAGTTTTTAGTTTTCAGTTTCTAGTTTTTGGTAACACCATTGCCAGCCGCCGGCAACCATAAGGGTACCCACAAGGGGTGCCCCTACAGATTACGATAGAAGGGGCGCAGGAACTATGTACTTGATTGGCATCGACTCCTCTACCACGGCTACCAAGTCCCTGATCATTGACGCGGACGGCGAAATCGTTGCCGTTGGCGCGGCTGAGTACCCGTTCGAGACGCCCCAGCCCCTGTGGAGCGAACAGCACCCCGACCTGTGGTGGGACGGCACGGTGCAAAGCATGCGGGCGGCGTTGGACCAGTCCGGCATCGATCCGGCGGAGGTGGGCGCGGTGGGCGTGAGCGGGCAGATGCACGGGCTGGTGCTGTTGGACGAGGACGGCGTACCGCTGCGGCCGGCCATCCTGTGGAACGACCAGCGCACCGGCAAACAGTGCGATGATATGCGCCTGTGGCTGGGCAAGGAAAATCTGGTGCGCATCACGGGCAACGATGCGCTGGCCGGCTTCACCGCGCCCAAGATTCTGTGGGTGAAGGAGAACGAGCCGGAGATCTACAGCCGCGTCCGTCAGATCCTTCTGCCCAAGGATTACGTGCGCTACAAGCTGACCGGCGACTACGCCACCGACAAGGCCGGCGCCGGCGGCACATCGCTGCTGGAGCTGGCAACGCGGGACTGGTCGCCGACGGTTCTGGCCGCGCTCGAGATTCCGCCGCAGTTCCTGCCCCCCACGCACGAAGGTACGCAAGTGACGGGAAAGGTTTCGGCGGTGGCGGCGGCAGCCACCGGTCTGCGCGCCGGTACGCCGGTGGTCGGGGGCGGGGGCGATCAGTCGGCGCAGGGGATGGGCGTGGGCGCGATCGAGGAGGGGATCGTGGCGCTGACGCTGGGCACGTCGGGGGTCGTGTTCGCGACCGCGAACGAGCCTTTCTACGAGCCGGAGGGGCGCCTGCACGCGTTCCCGCACGCTCTGCCGGACAAGTGGCATCTGATGGGGGTTATGCTCTCGGCCGCAGGCAGTCTGCGCTGGCACCGGGATACCTTCGCGCCCGGCATGGAGTTCGACGACCTGGTGGCCCCCGCCGCAGACGTTCCAATCGGCAGCGAGGGGCTGCTCTTTCTGCCCTATCTGACGGGAGAACGGACGCCGCACCCGGACCCCTTCGCCCGCGGCGCGTTCGTTGGCCTGACGGTCCGCCACGGGCTGGCGCACATGACGCGGGCGGTACTGGAAGGCGTGGCCTTTGGACTGCGGGACAGCTTCACGCTGATGCAGGGCGTCGGCCTCGGAGAGATCCGGCAGGTGCGGGTGAGCGGGGGCGGCGCGCGCAGCCCGCTGTGGCGGCAGATCCTGGCGGATGTGCTGGGCAGCGAGTTGGTGACGGTGAACACGACCGAGGGCGCGGCCTACGGCGCGGCGCTGCTGGCCGGTGTGGGCGCGGGCGTCTGGCCTGATGGCGAAAGCGCGTGCGCGGCGACCATCCGCGTTACCGGCTCCACCACGCCCAACGCCGACGCCATTGCTGCCTACGACGACTTCTACAAACTCTACCAGGGCCTCTACCCGGCGCTGCGAGCAACGTTCGATGGCGTGCGCCAAGACGAGGATTGAGAACAGAGGAACGGGGAGCGCGAAGTGATCGTAGTTCTCTCTTTCCTCCCTCCTCTTCACTCCCTTCTCACAGTCTGAGGAGATCCTGTGCGCTCGCAGCTATTCTACGCTGTCTACGTACCCACCTTCATCTTATCCTTCTGCCAGGGGTCTGGCGCTGCTGCTGCCGGTATACGTGATCGACCTGGGGCTGTCCTTCAGCCTGATCGGGATCGTGCTGGGCAGTTACGGTATTGGAATGCTACTTGCAGACCTGCCCGCCGGGGGCATTCAGGACCGCATCGAAAACCGCCTTTCGATGATAATCGGTATCTGCGTGATGGGGCTGGGGATGCTGGCGCTGAGCCTGTCCATGCGCTTCATCACGCTGATGATGTGCGGGATCTCGATTGGGGCGGGCGCGGCGTTGTGGAACGTCTCCCGACACGCGTACCTGGCAAACAATACGCTCAACGCCAGTCGCGGGCGGGCCATTTCGATCTTCGGCGGCGTCAACCGCATCGGCATGTTCGCGGGCCCGATTACAGGGGGATATCTCAGTGCGGAGGCGGGCATGCATACCGCCTTTGCCTTCTGCGGCGTTATCGCGCTGCTGGCGTTGATCTTTCCGCTCCTGTTCGTTCACGACAGCCTGGCAGAAGTGCCGTCGAAACAACAGGCGTCGATGGCGCTTTCCTATAGGCGCATGCTTACTTTTCTGCGCCGCAATGTGTGGCTGGTGACGCCGGCAGGTTTCGGCATGATCTGTGCGCAGACGATTCGCGCCGGCCGGCAAACCATCATCCCGTTGTATGCTGCCTCGATCCTGGGTCTGGAGGTCGATAGAATCGGTCTGGTGATGGGGATCGCGGCGGCCGTGGATATGTCAATGTTCTATCCGGCGGGCTTAGTGATGGACCGGTTCGGGCGCAAGTTTGCCTTCGTGCCTTCCTTCCTGTTGCAGGGGCTGGGTATGGCCCTGATACCACTTACGGGCTCGTTTGCGGCGCTGCTGGCGGTCACATCGCTGATCGGTTTCGGCAACGGGCTTGGCTCGGGAACGATGCTGACATTGGGCGCGGACCTGGCGCCGCCGAAAGGTGAGGGCATGGGCGCGTTTCTGGGGCTGTGGCGACTGATAGGCGACACCGGGCACACCAGCGCGCCCATCATCGTGGGGACGATTGCCGATGCACTGAGCCTGGTGCCGTCGATCTACGTGATCGCCGTCATTGGTTTGGGGGCGGGCTCGATTTTGGGGTTGTTCGTGCCGGAGACGCTGAAGAAGGCGTCGACGGTGGGCGCGGAGCCGGCTGCTTCAACGTAGCGGTCGGTAGATGATTCAGTTTTTGGGGTCAGGCTCAGTTGCCTTGTTTTCTTCCCCTTGAACCGCCCCGCCACACGCTCGAAGATCTGCTTTCCTATATACCCTTAACTCTCGGTCTACTCTCGGGGCCAGACTACACTTCACCATTGAAAACTGCCTATTTGCAAGTGACGTACATACATTTTTGGACAAGCCAATTTACCAATTATCGACTTCAGGCGAACACCGGGTAGACAATATCCATCTCTTTGAGTTCTACCGCAATAAAGTCCATTAGTCTACAAACCCTTTCTATTCCTTGTTCAAACTCCAACTTGGACAAGTCGATAACGACATAGGTGCCGTCTTTTCGAGGTCGGCCCAAAAGCCTCTCTAACTTCCTATCACGGGCAGTTGGCCTGCTCGGCGACCAAAATATCTTTTCTTGCAGTGACCCCACGATCTGTTGTCGAAGCGACACGTACCCATGAGACAAAGCGTCCCTGTAGATGGGGGTCCACTCCAAATCTTCTTTCAATTGATCGGACATCTTGGTCCTAAATCGCCTCTCGAATTCTCTGCGCAAAGATTCTGAAGAGAGTTTCTCCAGCATGTCTAGCGTGGCTCGCCCTAATTCCTCGGGCAAGTACCTGCCGTTTTCAGTCTTGCATCGTGCCAACAATTCTGGCCTATCTGTTAAACAGATCAATCCTACCATTTGGCTCTGTAGCCAGAGTGAGGCCATCAGGAGTTGACTATGGCGAACAAACCCTGACTCCTGATACAGCAAATTGAGAAGGAAGTCAGGAGGCATTCCTTCAGCCATTCGTCCCGCGTTGAATACTGGCTTCCATCCATACTCAGGTAGGCCTTCTTCTCTTGAATGCCTGTGTTTGGTTGATCTCTGCTTGGGCGACTTAGTCATATCGATCAATCCTCTATTGTTCGTATTCCAATGAAACACGAAGGATGCCATTGTAATCTCTGGACAGTCGGGTATTGACCGATGTCCAACGACAATTATACTGTATAGACAGTGTCAGGGACTTTTCCCGCTATTGGGTCAACATGAAAATGAAATCGGCCTTCTTGCAGTACAGTTGGATTCAAGTGCTAGGTGGCTATGGAAGTTTCAACTCCCAACTGTTTGCGTGTTGCGCGCAAGGAGTTCAACGGCAATGCCGTTTACACCGCTAAACCCGAGGAGAAGATAAATGAACATCGCTCTACAGGCTGAAGCACCACCGCTACGTCGAGATAAGTCGGGGGGACTTCGTATTGGCAAATCCCGCGTCTTATTTGAACTGGTCATTTACGCCTTTGAAGATGGGGCCACTCCCGAGGCGATCGCACAACGTTACCCCACGGCTACGTTGGCGGATATCTATGGTGTGCTTGCCTACTATTTGCGACATCAGGAAGAGATTGATGCGTATCTAGCAGAACGCGAGCAGAAGGCAAAAGAGGTACGGAACCGCATCGAGAGCAAGCAGAGGGATTTGGCAAAGTTGAGAAAGCGTTTGCTGGCACGTCAGCGTGCCGCCTTAGCCTGAACCGTGTTGCGTCTTCTGGCTGACGAGAACTTCAATGGAGACATTACACGCGGTCTTCTGCTACGTGCTCCCAACATTGATCTGATCCGCGTCCAAGATGTAGGATTAGCGGCGGCTGATGACCCGCCTATTTTGGAATGGGCCGCTGTACACAATCGCGTCGTGTTAACCCATGATCGGGCAACGATGCCAGACTTTGCATTCGACCGAATCGTTGCCGGTCAGCAGATGCCCGGCGTCTTTGTCTTAAATGAGCGAATGCCGATTCGGCAAGCGATCGAAGAGCTATTGTTGATCGACGAGTGTAGCCAACAGGAAGAGTGGAACAACCTTGTTGTTTATTTGCCTTTATGAGTTGTTCGTAGTTCAGAGACGGGCCTGCATCGGCTGAAAACGCCAGTAGCTGAGCGAACGCCACAGCCATTCAAAGGGCCCGAAGCGGTAGTAGCGCAGCCACAGCGGTGACACCACCAGTTGGACCGCCCAGATCGCGGCGACAATGCCGATCTGCCCCACCCGCTCGACCGAACCGAACAGCCCCAGGCCGTGGCCGTAGAAGATGGCCGTGGCCAGGATCGTCTGCAGTAGATAGTTCGACAGGGCGGTCCGCCCGACCGCGGCCAGCGCGTTCTGCAGCCAAGGCAGGGCGCGCGTATGGGCGAACAGCATCAGGAGCCCGATGTAGGCGGTGCTGACGAAGAGGCTGCCCCAGAAGTTCGGCTGCGCACCGGGGCCGAACTTGGAGAACTCCATCGTCCAGTTGTTGGCGAAGTTCTGGACGACGCCCCAGCTCACGACAGGCAGGCCGATGGCGAGCCCGAGGATAACCATACCGCCGTAAAAGCTGCGCGAACGACTGCCTGAGAGGACGCCCCAACGGTAGAGCGCCATCCCCATCAGCATCAGACCCCCTGCGCGCCAGAGCCCCCAGTACAGCAACCCCACCGTCTGGAATTCGGCGGTCCTGGGCACGCGGGCATCCATCTGCGTCAGCCAGCCGCCCCGGTAGGAGGCCACCTCCCCCGCGATCGTCTCAGAAGCCGGCTGCCAGTCGGCCCGTAGCTCCTGCAGCATTTCAGGGGGCGTAAACTGCATGGTCAGGCTCGTGGCCAGCAGGATCAGAGCAGGGATCGACACGACGAAAATGCCCAGCGCAATCTGCCAGCGGGGCCGCAGGCGGCGCAGCCAGTAGACCCAGAAGCCGCACAGTGCGTAGGCGACGAGAATGTCGCCGGACCAGAGCAGGTAGGCGTGGCCCAGGCCGAAGACGAGCAGCCAGAAGGTGCGCCGGTAGTGCAGGCCCCAGGCGCGCTGTCCGCGCGCGTCCAGCTTTTCGCTCATGAGGACGATGCCGGCGCCGAAGAGGAGGGAGAAGATGGTCATGAACTTCTGATCGGCGAAGATGTGGCTCAGTGTCCAGACCCAGCGGTTGGCCCCGGTCAGTTCGCCGTAGACGGTCGGGTTGGCGTAGGCGGCTGCGGGCATGGC
This sequence comes from Caldilineaceae bacterium, assembly GCA_034428435.1. Lineage (GTDB taxonomy): Bacteria > Chloroflexota > Anaerolineae > Caldilineales > Caldilineaceae > Bin5. Next base: position 7,778 of record DAOUHY010000036.1, read on the forward strand.
GAAGCCCTGGATGTTCATGATCAGAATGCCGAGCAGGGCG
>DAOUHY010000037.1:0-3310 GCA_034428435.1 Caldilineaceae bacterium
CCCTCGCCCCCGGCGATCGCCTGTGCAACGCCGACCGGGACCAGCGGCGCCGAGACCGCCGCAACGGGAACTGAAACGGACAGCCAGCGCGATCAGCGCCGCCAGCGGCAACCCCAAAACTAACATGACAGTGGCTAGGGTCACATCCAGCGCCCGCTTCACGAACAAATTCCAGCCCGCAATCGATACCGCCCGCGTCGTGATCAGGGGAATCCCGTCTAGCCGCTCCACCTGCATCTGGTTCTTCGTCAGCTGGAAAAAGTCCGGCACAATCTGTGCCCTGACACCGTTCTGCTCACACAGATGAAGCAACCGCGCCACGATGCGGTGGCTCCGCCAGGGCAGGCAGATAATGGCCGTGTCGATGTCACTGTCTTGCAGGATGTCGTAGAAGTTGGTCAGCGGGCCCAGTGCCTGAAAGCGGCCGATATCCGTCTGATTGATGTCCGGATCGTCGTCCAGAAAGCCGAACAGTTCGTATCCAAGGCTCGGGCGCGCCGCAATCGTGCGCATCACCATCAACCCCACGTCGCCGGCGCCCACCAACACCACACGCTCCAGGCCGATCCCCTGGTTGCGCAGATAGCCCCGCACCGTGTAGATCACCGCCCGGCTGATTCCCAGCAACAGCGTGACCAGCACCGCCGTATACAGGAAGATCAGACGGCTGAAGGACAGCTGCCCGAAGGCCAGGTTCAGAATGATCAGGACGACAACCCCGATCGTGGTCGCGCTCGCGATGGCGTAGACCTCCTCAATCCAGAGGCGGTCTCGTCGGTAAACGTAGACCTTGGAGAACTGAAACGAACAGAAAAGGAGAAAAACCAGCGCCAGTCCGAACGGCAAATAGGTGACCAGTTCAGCCTGGTTTGCCGGATCGACGGTGAGGAACCATTGCAGCCGGTAGCGCACCCAGTAGGCCATCACAAACGCGGCAACGATCAGAATCAGATCGCTGATGCGCAGTAGCGCCGGCCACCACCGCGACGGAACCCGTATGAGCAGGGCTATCAACCAGCTTCTGTCAGGTGATCCTGTTGCCTCCCCGCTTGTCCGCCGCCCGTTAAGGGTCTGTTGGGATGTCGGGCGGCCTTGGCGCTGTTTCATCTGTACGGTTGACATCGGCATCCATTCAGTGGCCAGTGGCCTGCGGTGTGCGAAATGCTGCTCCTGCTATGTACCGTCCTCTATCCTCCATTGACTGCACTCTCATATACATCCATCGTCTCTTTCGCGGTCCGTTCCCACGAGAAATTCCTCGCCTGCCGAAGTCCTAGCTTTCGCAACGCAGTGGTGGTTTGCTGATCTGTGAACAGACATTCGAACGCGTTTTGGAGAGCGGCTTGGTCACGCGCCGGTACGATCAGCGCCGCGTCGCCGGCCACCTCCTTCAGGCTCGGCGTGTTGCTGCAGATGACCGGTGTCCCCGATGCCATAGCCTCCAACACCGGCAAACCAAATCCCTCGAACAGACTGGGGTAAACGAAACCGCTGGCCGCGTTATACCACAAGCACAGGTCTCGCTCCGGCAGGAAACCGGGGAACTGCACAACCGGCCCTTCCTCCGACTGTCCGCCCGTCAAGCCCAACTCGTCCGCCAGACCGAAAATTTCCTGGTAGTGCCAGCCTTTGCCGCCCGCCACCACCAACCCTACGTCTCGCCCGATTGCACTCTCCGCCCGCCACTTCGCAAAAGTCCGCAGCAGATGGGGTAGGTTTTTACGCGGCTCTAATGTGCCAACATAGAGCAGGAACCTCTCCGGCAACCCCATGAGATCGCGGAAATCGGTGACCTCGGCAGCCGGTAGAGGCCGGAACTGCTGGCCGACCCCATTATACACCACCTCCACGCGCCGGCTTTCGACCCCGAACTCCGCCCGCACGTCCGCTGCCGTCTGCTTGCTGACAGCGATAACCCGCCGCGCCCGTCGGGCGCTGGCACGGCACAACTGCCCAAGGTAGAACCGCTTGAGACGGGGGAAACGCTCCGGCATCCGTACAAAACTGAGGTCATGCACCGTCACCACCCCGGGCACCCTCGTCGCCAGCGGCAAAGTATTCACCAGGCCGTGCACTAGGTTCCCCTGCGCCGTCATCGCGGCCAGCGGCAGCGCCGTCTGCTCCCAGATGATGCGCGGCACCGGATCGCCCGCCGGCCAGCGCGTATAGCGCAAGTCCATCCCCGGATGCCTCTGCGAGAGGCGAAAATCGCGGTCATTGACGAATGCCGTCACCTTGGTTCCGTCGGTCTCGTCCGCAAGCGCTGTCAACAGGTTGCGGCAGTAGTTGCTGACTCCGGCTCCCCGGTAACCGCCTCTTGTATGGAGGAGTTGGGCGTTGACGACGACTCTCATAGTCAGTAACTTCCAGTGAACTGCTAGCGGCCATGGGCCACCGCCCTGTAGGCCGCCACCGTCTGGCGGGCAATCTCTTCCATCGTGTAATGGGCTAGCACACGCTGCCTCCCAGCAGAGGCAAGACGGCTGCGAGTTGCCCCATCCTGCATCAGTTGCTGCATTTGCGACCGCAGCGCCTCCACATCCCCTTCCGGGAAGACCACTCCGGCATCTCCAATCACGTTGGGGATCTCTCCGCTACTGCTGCCAAGCACCGGTACCCCGCAGGCCATCGCCTCGATCAGGACCCGTCCGAACTGTTCCTTCCAGTTGGGCCGCGTCCGGCTGGGCAGCACCAGCACGTCCAGCGAGCGATAAAAGTCGGGCATCTCCCCGCTGGGCAGTCTGACGCCCAACGTCACCCGGTCTGCGATACCGCTCTCGGAAGCCAGTTTCCGCAGCGCCTCGATCTCTTCCCCGCTGCCCACCATTGTCAAGCGCCACGCACCGCCCAGACCGGCGCACGCCCGCAGCAGCAGGTCCAGCCCCTTCTCGGGCAACAGGCCCCCGGCGTAGCCAATGTGAAGCGTCTCGTCCTGCTTCGCTCCCCCCACCCCATCCAGCTCCGCCTGTGGCCGGAAGATCGCAGGATCGACGCCGAACTGCGGCAGCACCACGACCTCGCCCTCGTAGCCCTTGCGCTCAAGAACTTCGCGGGCCTCGGCATTCCCCGCAATCGCCAGCGCACAGGCGCGGTATACAAGGCGCTCAAACCAGTTGAACGGCGGCGGATAGTGCCGGAGCAGGTTCTGCCACGTAAAGAAAAGAGGCTTCGCGCCCACCGCCCGCGCCGCCCGCACACCGAGAAACGTAGCCAAATTGTATGGCTCCTCATCCACATGCACAACCTCCGGTTTCAGCTCCCGCAGCGCCTTTACCAGAGTAGGATAAAAGTGCATATGATAAGCGCCGTT
>DAOUHY010000038.1:0-14213 GCA_034428435.1 Caldilineaceae bacterium
GATGGAGGCGGTGATCTCGTTCGGGGATGACGTGAATGACGTGGAGATGGTGGCGGAGGCGGGGTTGGGTGTGGCGATGTCGAACGCGGTGCCGGAGGTGAAGGCGGCGGCGGACCGGATGACGGTGAGTAATAAGGAGGACGGGGTGGCGGTTGTGTTGGAGGAGTTTTTGGGTTGAGTGGCAAAGGGCTCAATTGCACTTCAGTTCGTTCCAGGCGTATGTTGCCTGACCGGGTCATCAGTCCAAATTTGAAGAATGGGATTGGCACCAGAATTGGAACCGCACCCTGCCTTACAGGTGGATTGACCGCCGAATTCCATGCAGGTTATTGCAGTAGGTATTTGTAGATTGATTTCGAGGAATCCGTGCGTACTGCCAGGCAAGGGAAAATGAAGTTCTCTGATGGACTGAGAGACGAGTCCGGTCTCAATCAGGATAGGGAAGCCGAGATCGCGCCGAGCGTTCGGGGACTGCTCATCACGGAAGAGACCACTGGGCAGCACCCGGTTGACCGTGTTTGCGGGATCCTTGACGGCATCTGCGACGTGGACATATACCTGGAAGAGATCAGGGGCAGGTGATCACCTCGGTCGATACCATATTCCTCTTGGACACACTCTTTTTTCAGCGCTGCGCTGAGCCACCGCCTCGGGCAACGCCTTCCTCACTTGAGGCCGCGGCTTCATAACCCCTTATTTTCCAAAAGTGAAGAGCCTCTGATGGGCATCGGGGCGTGTTCCGGCTGTTGCCGGGCAGGGCACCCACAAGGGGTGCCCCTACGGGGGCGTCTTGGGGGGAAGGTGGGGTCGATGGGTGCAGGCGTAACAGGGCAGGCACAAGGCCTGCCCCTACCGCGGCATTCTGGGGGCAAGGTGGGTGCGATGGGTGCGGGCGTAACAGGGCAGGCACAAGGCCTGCCCCTACAGAGAGTTGATGGGACTGGCGGGACGGGGTTTGGCGAAACCCTTTCGAATGGGCACCTGTCACCAATGTCGACACCAGGTCGACGAGGCATGTTGTAGGAGAGGGGGCGTTGCGGGGGCGGAGCCCCCGCACAAGGGAGGGCGCTTGCGCCCGACCGCCCAAGAAAGCGAGGAGAGAGAACTGCCTTTTCCTCTGACTCAGAGTTGATCGTGAGATGAGTGCGGAACCGTTGCTACCCGTGATATAGGAAAATCCGCCCCCATTTTGGGATGCACCCTTTGGTTTTGCTCTTTCCTACATGGCATCCCACATGCTAGACTTCATTTACCCCTTTGCCGATCATATGGACCTCTTTCGAGGATGTCTTCTTTGTCAAGGCAGGGCAGGAAGAATGCCGATTCACTCTCCATGAACTCTAAGGGTATCTTGAAGGTTGAGGGCGTCAGTCTCTCATTTGGCGGTACGACTGTGCTGGACCAGGTCGATTTTGATGTGCAGACGGGCGAGATTCGGGCCATTATCGGGCCGAATGGCGCGGGGAAGACGTCGATGCTCAATTGCATCAGCGGATTCTACCGGCCGCAGCAGGGCAGGCTTCTGTTTGAGGGCGAGCATGACCTGACCGGCGCCAAGAGGGTGGCGCAGCTGGGTATCGCCCGCACTTTCCAGAATATCGGTCTTTATACGTACCTGAGCGCGCTGGACAATCTGATGGCGGCGCGGCATATACACATGCGCCAGAATATGGTGGCGAGCGCGCTGTATTGGGGCTTTGCGCGCAAGGAGGAGGCGCGGCACAGGGCGGTGGTGGAGGAGTTGATCGACTTCCTGGAGATCCAGCACATTCGCAAGACGATGGTGGGCGCGCTACCGTACGGGCTGCGGAAGCGGGTGGAGCTGGGGCGGGCGCTGGCGCTGGAGCCGAAGCTGCTGCTGCTGGATGAACCGATGGCGGGCATGAATACTGAGGAGAAGGAGGACATGGCCCGCTTTATCCTGGACATTCATACGCGCCGCGGGGTGACGATTATCCTGGTCGAACATGACATGGCGCTGGTGATGGATATTGCGGACCGGATCGTGGTGCTTGATTTTGGCACGAAGATCGCGGACGGCGTGCCGGAGGAGATCGGGCGCGACCCTGAGGTGATACGGGCTTATTTGGGGCAGGCGAGTTAGATGGCAGAGATAGACCGCCTGGAGACGGTACCGCAGCATTTTCTGCGGCAGGTCGAGTCGCGCAGGGCCGATGAGGTTGCGCTGCGGCAGAAGGAGTTCGGCATCTGGCGGGAGTTCAGCTGGCAGGAGTCGTGCGAGCAGGTGCGGAATTTCGGGCTGGGTCTGCGAGAGCTGGGGCTGGCGCGCGGCGACCACGTTGTCACGATCGGGGACAACGACCGTCAGTATCTGTGGGCGTACCTGGGGCTGCAGGCTGTGGGCGGGGTGCAGGTGGGGCTGTTCACGGACGCGACGGCGGAGGAGGCCGCGTATATTATCGACCACAGCGACGCCCGATTTGTGCTGGCGCAGGACCAGGAGCAGGTGGACAAGATGCTGGCCGTGCGGGAGCAGATTCCGAAGGTCGAGCGGGTTGTCTATTGGGATGAGCGGGGGCTGTGGGAGTATGAAGACCCCTGGCTCGTCAGCTACGAGGAGGTAAGCCGGCATGGTGAGGCGCAGGCGGCCGGGGAGCCGTCTCGTTTCGAGGAGGAGGTCGCGCAGGGGCGGGGCAGTGACCTGGCAATACTGTGCTACACGTCGGGGACGACGGGCCGCCCCAAGGGCGCGATGCTCAGCCACGAGAATATTCTGCGATCGAACGACGCCTTTGTTCAGGTAGACACGCTTTACGACAGCGACAATCATGTCAGCCTGCTGCCGCTGGGCTGGATCGCGGAGCACGCGTGGGGGGTTGCGCCGCACTGCGTTCACGGCATGGTTATGAACTTTCCGGAAAGTTTTGAGACTGTGCGGGAGAACGTGCGGGAGATTGCGCCGCAGCGGGTCCTTTACAATTCGCGGCTTTGGGACGCGCTGCTGGGGACGATCCAGGTGCGGATGGCGGAGTCGTCGTGGGTCAACCGCAAGCTGTACGGGATTTTTTTGCCGGTTGGTCAGCGACTGGCGGACAGGAAGCTGGCGGGCGAGGCGGTGCCGCCGGGATTGCGGCTGGCCTACCGCATCGGCGACTGGTGCCTTTTCCATCCGCTGCGCGATAAGCTGGGATTCACCAAGCTGCGGGCGGCGTATACGGCGGGGGGTGCGCTGAGCCCGGACGCGATGCGCTTTTTTCATGCGCTGGGCATCAACTTGAAACAGATATATGGATTAACTGAGGTCACTGGAAGTGGTACAATTCATTGGGACGGGGACATCAAGTTTGCGAGCGTCGGGCGGCCGGGGGGCGGCGTCTCGGTGAGGACGGATGAGGAGGGGGAGATCCAGATAGGCGGGCCGACGGTGTTCCAGGGCTATTACAACAACGCGGAGGCGACAGCCGAGGCAGTTGTTGAGGAGAATGGGACGCGCTGGTTCCGCACGGGGGACGCAGGTCACATTGACGAGGACGGCCACCTGATCTATCTGGACCGGATGAAGGATATGATCACGCTGGCCAACGGCGAGCGCTACGCGCCGCAGTTCATCGAGGGGCGGCTGAAGTTCAGCGCGCACATTCTGGACGTGATGGCGGTGGGCGGGCCGGCGCAAGAGTACGTTACTGCGCTGGTGATCATCAATTTCGACAATGTGGGCAGTTGGGCGGAAAGGCAGGGCATCGCCTTCACGACGTTTGCCGACCTTGCGCAGAAGGCCGAGGTCAGCGAGTTGATACGGCAGGCGGTGGACGGCGTGAACGCGGAGATGCCGCCGTCGAGCAAGGTGCGGCGGTTTGTGCTGCTGCACAAGGAGTTTGACGCGGACGAGTCTGAGATGACGCGTTCGCGCAAGTTGCGTCGCGACGTTCTATATACGCGCTATGCCGAGATGATCGAGGCGATGTATGCGGGACGGGAGCGGATTCACGTGCAGACGCCTGTGCGTTACCAGGACGGGCGCGAGGGCGTGATTGAGACGGATCTGAGAATCGTGGACTGCAGTAGTTAGTGGTTAGTGTTAGGGCTCGTTGACGTTTGTCAGAATAGCGATTTGCGGGAGCAAAGTGTGGCTGATCCGCGCAGGGCCGCACACCCTCGCACAGAATACCCGGTACGCCCTTTGTGTTCTCCGCGACCCTCCGCGGACAAAAAGGTGTTCTTCGCGAACCTTCGCGTGACTTCGCGGATCAATTGGTTTTGTTTATCACAACTTCTGTAGAACGCCTTGGCAGGGCGAGCCGCTGGTCAATATCCAGCGCAAAAAAGGCATGGCCAAGCCCTATCAGGTACGCCAGGCGCTCAAGGCAATCGACAAACTATTGGATGAACTGCAATGAATCGCCTTGACCGCTATACCTATCGCGTTACCTGGTCCGATGGGGATGAGACGTTCGTGGGCCTGTGTGCGGAGTTCGGGCTGCTTAGCCACCTGGACGACACTCCGGAGAAGGCGTTCTCAGGCATTCGGGACGTGGTCGCTTTCGCCGTGAAGGCGTTAGACGAAGATGGCGCCCCGGTCCCTGAGCTGCTGTCTACACACCGCTACCGAGGCGCCATAGCCCTTCGCATCTTGCCTGAGACCCACCGTGCCGTGGCAATGGACGCCACTGAAGCTGGCGTCAGCATGAACCGCCTGGCTGCCAAACGATTGTTGCTGCGGCGTTAGAGCATTATCTCTTGTCGTGCTGGTTCTGGCGCTGACTGCCGACGTGCCGGTCGGACAATGATAACCGTCCCGCCTGCCGTGCGCATCATCAGGAGGAGGATTTGAAGCGATGAATGAGCGTATCCGACCAGTAGTTTTTAACGTGATTACAATCGCGGCCTTGCTGATTGCCCTGGCCCAGTTGGTGCTGGTATCACCAATGTACGCGATGCCGGCAACGACCGAAGCCATTCAGCTTCTTGTAGAGCTTGCCCAAGAGCGCGACGTTGTGGAAGAGAACTTGATCGAGCTTCTGGCGGATGATCTTATGCGGCGTAAGTGGCTTGGCAACGGCATGATAGTCACAATGGGCGTCGCGATTCTGGCCAATGTCATCGCGAACTATCTTGGCCGCGGAAGACAGCGCATGAACCAGGCCAAGATTCGCCATCTGGAGGCCGAACTGCATGCAATGCGATCGTCCGCTGAGCAATCAAGGAGGTCGTAAAGTGAAGGAAAAATTCTCTAAACCCGTAGTGTTCAACATGATTACGATTGTGGCGATGCTGTTCTCACTTTTCCAGATGGTGGCTGTGGCCAAGAGAGACGAAGTGGCAACGGCAAAGGCCGTCCAACTTATTGAAGAGTTTGTCGAAGAGGGCGCAATAGAGGACGACGGGCTGACCCTGCGTCTCGCTGCCGAGTCAAACCAGATCGCCCTCTTCGAAGTCTATATTGTCGGGACGTTGCTGATCGCGATCTTTGCCAACGTTGTCGCGAACTATATCGGCAGAGGAAGGCACTATGAGAATACCGGAAGGATTCGTGAACTGGAGGCGGAAATGCGCGGATTGCGAGGGAGTTAGCGTCTTCGATGTGGACCAAATCGGCTGAACTGCTTCCACGACAGCGATTGCGGGCTGCTAAGAGCGTTCAGTCTCCTGAACGGGACTGGTTCGCGAAAGCGGAACAGGACTTGGAAATGGCCCGGCGAGCCATGAGCGCCGGCAATCCTTTGCCCGCGATGGCCTGCTATACTGCCAGCAATGCGCCGAGAAGTACTTGAAAGGTTTGACGATAGGTAGCCAGGTTTCGTTGACATTTGATTAATTCTGACACATTGGCGACAATAGCAGGATGTCTACAACTAAGATTTCCAAGCATCAGTGGCAGAAACTTTACGCGTTTTTGCAAGGACACCCTCGTGCCTACGCAGGGCGAGAGGAAGAGTGTCGCCGTTTCGTTGAGGGCGTTCACTGGATACTGCGCACCGGCGCCCAGTGGCGTGCACTGCCAGACCGCTATGGCAAGTGGAACAGCGTTTTCAAGCGCTTCGCACGCTGGGACGAGAACGGTGTTTGGGCCGACATGTTCAAACAGTTCGCCCAGGACCCAGACATGGCAGCAGTGATGCCCGATAGTACAGTTGTACGCGCCCATATGAGCGCAGCGGGCGGGTCAAAAAAGGGGGCCCGCAGCAGGAACAGTGCCTAGGTCGGAGCCGGGGCGGATTCAGCAGCAAGATCCATCTCCTCGTCGATGCCCTGGGCTTTCCCCTCAAGTTCATCTTGACCGGGGGTGAGCGCCATGACATGACCAAAGCTGAAGCGTTGCTCGCCCCTTTCGATTTTGACGCCGTTATCGCCGACAAAGGCTACGATTCTGACCCGCTGCGAGAGCTGCTTGCAGCCCACCAGGTAGAGTGGTCATCCCCTCCCGCAGCTATCGCAGGCAACCACGGGACTATGACCGCATCCGCTACCGAGGACGCAACATCGTCGAACGTTTCATCAACAGAATCAAGTAGTGTCGACGCATTTTCACTCGCTATGACAGACTCGCACGTCGTTTCATGGCTTTCTTGCACTTTGCTTCTACGCTGATCTGGCTCAAACGAAATGTCACGTACCCTAGTGGTCAGTGGTTAGTGGTCGGGGGCCGCCGGTTTGGCTGGGGACTGATGGCGTTCTTACAGTCGTATTGGGAGTTGAGCGTCCGAAGGAAATCGACCGTATCAGGGGTACGATTCCACGAGCTTGCCGTGTGTTTATCTCTCACTAAATTTCAGGTAACAGGATGAATTGGTCATTGGTGCCTCAGCAGTTTGTTACGGGGATACTGAACGGCGGGACGATCGGTCTGATCGCGTTGGGGATTGTGCTGATCTATAAGTCATCGGAGGTGTTCAACTTCGCGCACGGGCATCTGGTGATGTTTGGGGCGTTTCTGACGTGGTGGTTCACGGGGGGCGGGGCGGAGCCGGGCGCGGGGCTGATCGATTTGCCGCTGTGGGGGGCAGTAGCGGCGGCGCTGATCGTTTCGATGGGACTTGGACTGGTGATCGAGCGGTTCGCGCTGCGGCCGATGACGGGGCAGCCGCTGCTGGCGATCATGCTGATGACGCTGGGGCTGGCGCAGCTGTTCGAGGGGACGACGGCAATTCTCTTCGGCGTGGAGCTGAAGAGCAACTTCCCGGCGCCGTTCTCGCCCAGTGACGTGTTGGTGATTCCCTTTCCGGGCGCGTTCGGCGATGCGATCCGGCTGAAGTATACGCTGGTGGCGACGTTTGTGGTGGCGACGCTGGCCGCAGTTGTGTTTATCTGGTTTTTCAACAGCACAAAGACGGGGTTGGCGATGCGGGCGACGGCGGAAGACCACGAGGTGGCGCGCTCGGTGGGCATCAAGGTCAGGCGCGTCTTCGGGCTTTCGTGGGGTATCGCCGGGGTGATCGCGACGCTGGGGGGTGTGCTGCTGGCGACGGTCAGCGGGGTGAGTCTGAACCTGTCGACGGTGGCGTTGATCGCGTTTCCGGCGATTCTGCTGGGCGGGCTGGAGTCGCTGGGGGGCGCGCTGTTGGGGGGGTTCGCGATTGGCCTGGTGCAGGCGCTGGTGCAGGCTTCGCGGTTGATCGAGGTGCGGAATTCTTCTGAAATCGCGCCCTACCTTTTGCTGCTGGTGGTCCTGCTGATCCGGCCGGAGGGTTTGTTCGGGCAGAAGCGGATCGAGAGGATATAGCCGGTGGCGATGCTGCGCCCTGCGGGGGACTTTGACCGCTCTTATGAGCAGGATATGGCGCTGCTGCGCCAGCCCTGGCACTACTGGCTGCTGGGAATCAGCCTGCTGGCGGCGTTCACTCTGCCTCTGTGGGGCGACGCCTACCTGGTCGCGACTGCCAATCAGATCGCGTATACGATCATTGCGGTGCAGGGACTGAACATCCTGACCGGCTACACGGGCCAGATCTCGCTGAGCCAAGCGGCCTTCATGCTGGTGGGCGGGTATGCGTCGGCGCTGCTGGTGATTCACGCGGGGCTCTCCTTTTTCATTGCGCTGCCGCTGGCTGCGCTGGCGGCGGGCGCCATCGGTCTGATTTTCGGGCTGGCGAGTTTGCGGGTCAAGGGCTTTTATCTGGCCTTCGCGACGCTGGCGGCGCAGTTCATCATCCCGTGGCTAAGCCGGCACACGTTCAAGGATTACCTGGGCGGCGCAAACGGAGCGATTGAAGTGCCGCTTCCGCAGCTGGGCGGTGTGAACTTCGGGGAGGTCAGCAACTATTTTTACATTTCGCTGGTCGTTCTGCTGATTACGACTTTCCTGTTGTTTAATGTCTCGCGCACGCGGTTGGGGCGGGCCTTTGTCAGTGTGCGGGACAACGATTTGGCGGCGGAGCTGCTGGGGGTCAACCTTTTCACGTACAAGCTGCGGGCATTTTTCATCGCGGCGATGCTGGCGGGGCTGGCGGGGGCGATCAAGGCGCATAGCCAGCGGGGCGTCGGCACCGAGTTCGGCTACAGCCTGAACGAGTCGATAATCTACCTGGGGATGCTGGTGATTGGCGGCCTGGGTACGAATCTGGGTCCGTTTCTGGGCGTTGCTTTCATCATTTTGATGGAAGACCTTTCTGACCTTCTGGGCGGGGTGCTGGCCGCGGCCTTTCCTGAAATTTCGGACCAGTTACTGACTTCATTCCGCCCGATCTTTTTTGGCGTGGCGCTGATGCTCTTCCTTATCTATGAACCGCGCGGGCTGGCGCACCGCTGGCAGCTCTTGAGAGCAGGTTGGCGGCTGCGTCCATTTGCACGTTGACATTGACTACTTTCGTGGGCGTGCTGCTTTGCTGAAGGCATGAACGTTTCAATGGCGATTCGCGAGAAAAGGAATTCACACGGGAGGAGGAACTCCACATGAAAAAGCACCTATCTGTAACTTGCATTTTGCTGGCTATCTTGCTGGTCGCGGCCTGTGCGCCGGTGCCGGCAGAGGAACCGATGGCGGCGGGGGAGGAGGCGGCGCCGGCCGCAGAGGCAGAGGAGGCGGCGCCCCCTGAAGCGCCGATGGAGATCGCTTGTGAGAACAGTTACGAGGGGGAAAGCCTGGTCATTTACCAGCAGGCGGGTCTGACCGGACCGCTGGCGACGCTGATGGGAACGGGCTTTATCAGCGCCACGCAGGACGCGATCGATCAGATCAACGCGGAGGGCGGTGTTTGCGGTGTGATGCTGAGCGTGCGCATGGAGGATACACAGTACGCTCTCGAGCAGGAAATTCAGGTCTATGAGCAGTTCCGTGCGGAGGACCCCAAGCCGTTGTTCATCACGACGGCCAACAGCGCGGCGACGATCGCGCTTAAGGACCGGGTGGTTGAGGACGAGATCGTCAACCTGGCCACGGGGGTCCATTCGCAGTCCCTCTACAACCCTGCCGACGGCTACACGGTCGGCATGGTGCCGATTTACCCCGACCAGTTTGCGGGTTTCCTGCAGTTCGTGCACAGCAACTGGGATGAGATCAAGCCTGAAGGCGCGGGAGACAGCATCACCGTGGGCGTTATCGGTTGGGCGAACGCTTTCGGGGCCGGCGCGATCACGCCGGAATCACAGGCTTTTGCCGAGTCTTTGGGAATCACGGTCTTGCCGCTTGAAGAGCAGCAGGTCAGCCCGTCGGCTGACGTTACGGGTCAGTTGCAGAACCTTCTGGTCAACGGTGCGAATGTCATTTACATGCAGGCCATATCGTTCAGTATCGTCCAGGTAATCAGTACGCTGCACGCCATGGGTTTTTACAATCAGGTCGTGCTGGGCAGCGTGAACTGGGGCATGAACCGCGACGTGCTCAATATTCTGGGCGAAAATGCGCCGCTTGCGGCCGGCTACTACGGAGTATTCCCCTATCTGTGGTGGACCGACACCGATGTGCCGGGGGTGCAGATGGCGCTGGAGACATTTGCGGCCAAGGGCTACCCTGAACATGAAAAGGCGTTCACGTACCTGCTCCTTTACAGCGCGATGTACGGGTTGGCGGACGTACTGACGGTGGCGTTGAACAATGTCGGTTTCGACGGCTTGAACGGGACGGAGTACCTGAAGGCGATGCAGCAGATGGGGACGATCAGCGCGGCCGGCGTCTTTGAGTTGAATGTGGAAGGAAGCAACCGGGCACCGAACAAGGCCCAGATCCGTCAGGCTCAGATTCTGGAGGACGGCAGTATCGACTTCGTCGTGATCCAGGACTTCGTGACCTTGCCGGATATGCGGCCGGCAGCAGAATAGTCATCCTGAAGGGATTCCAGCCGCCGGTGACCGGGGGAGGCTTCGGTCACCGGCGCTTTCGCGTTTATGTTGCAGATCAACAATATCGAAGTTGTCTATAGCGATGTGATCCTGGTGCTGCGGGGCATTTCGCTGGCAGTGCCGGAGAAGCGGATTGTCTCGCTGTTGGGCGCCAACGGGGCGGGCAAGTCGACGACGCTGAAGGCGATCTCGGGTTTGTTGCGCACGCAGCAGGGGGAGGTTACGCGCGGGAGCATCGAGTGGAACGGAGAACGGATTGACGGCAGATCGCCGGACGAAATCGTTCAGATGGGGATTGTTCAGGTGCTGGAGGGGCGCAGGCTTTTCGAGCATCTGACGGTGGAGGAGAATCTGCGCACGGGCGCGATCTTCCGCAGGACCAGCGACGCGGTCTTACGGAGAGACCTGGACGAGGTTTACGGCTATTTCCCGCGTTTGGCGGAGTTCCGGCGGCGCACTGCGGGCTATCTGTCGGGCGGAGAGCAGCAGATGGTGGTGATCGGGCGGGCGCTGATGGCAAAGCCGAAGCTGATGCTGATGGACGAGCCGAGCCTGGGGCTGGCGCCGCTGCTGGTGCAATCGATTTTCGAGGTGATCGGGCGCATCAACGAGGAGTCGGGTGTATCGATACTGCTGGTTGAGCAGAATGCGAACGTGGCGCTGCGCTCAGCTTCGCATGCGTATGTGATGGAGACAGGACGGATTGTGCTGGACGGGCCGGCGGAGCAGCTGGCGGAGAACGCGGATATCAAGGAGTTCTACCTGGGGATGACGCAGGTGGGCGGGCGTAAGAGCTACCGGGACGTGAAGCATTACAAGCGGCGCAAGCGCTGGCTGGGGTGAAACGGCAGTAGTCAGTAGTCAGTAGTTAGTAGTCAGTGGGGTGCCAGCCGAGGGCTGGCGCTACTTTTTTGGCGACCTGTTCGAGCATTTCGAGGATTCGTTGGAGGGGTGGGTGGACGGGGTCGAACTGGAGGATGAGGTCGGTGGTGTAGGGGAGGACGCGGTCGGCGGACAGGCGGGCGGCGACATCTTCGGGTGCGCCGTAGGCGATATGGGTGCGCTGGCAGTAGGCTTCGGGGGTAAGACCGGGCGGGATGCCTCCCATGGCGTGTTTTTCGATTTGGCGGAGGGCGTCGTGGCGGTCGTTGCCGAGGTAGATGCCGCGTGAGAGGCCGATGCGGGGCGGCAGGGGGCGCTCGCCCCAGGCCTCGCGGAAGGCGACGGCTACGGGCTCCTGCTCCTGGCCGGCCGCCTGTTCTTCGCTGCCGACAAAGCGGCTGAGGAGCAGACCGGCGTCGTTCTGGGCGGCGTACTGGGCGCCGCGAATGCTGAGTGCGCTGAGCCAGAGGCGGTCGCCGAGTGTGGGGGCGGGCGGGCGCAGGCGCTGATTGTCCTCTCCGAGGGTCTCGCCGGCGAGGGCTTTTTTGAGGGTGATGAGGGCGTCGGTGGTGCGCTGGTGGCGGCTGTCGATGTCGACGCCGAAGGCTTCGAACTCGTCGGCGTCGCTGCCGCTGCCGACGCCCAGTTCCAGGCGCCCGTTGCTGATGATGTCGACGACGGCGGCGTCTTCGGCGACGCGGAGGGGGTGTTCAAAGGGCAGGACGATGATGGAGGTGCCGAGGCGCAGGCGCTCTGTGCGCTGGCCGACGGCGGCGAGAAAGGGGAAGGGGGAGGGCAACATGCCGCCCAGGTCCTTGAAGTGGTGCTGGGCGACCCAAACTGCGTCGAAGCCGAGCCGGTCGGCGGCATCAAAGATCTCCAGGTTTTCGCGGTAGGCCTGTTCGGCGTCGGCGCGGCCGCGCAGATGGCTCAGAAAGCCGAGTCGAAAGGGGTTCGGCATAGCGTGTTTCCTCGCTGTATCCTCGCTAGTTTTTATGTTCCAAGACCCGTTGCCAGGTATCTGAATCCACATTGCCGCCGCAGACGACGACGGCGAGGCGTTGTCCGGCGAAACGCTTGCCGGTCTTCAGCAGGCTGGCTACGGCCACGCCGGCGGCGCCTTCGATGGACTCGCCGATTTCGTGGAAGATCAGGCGCATGGCGGCGGCGATCTCGTCCTCGCTGACGGTCAGCCAGTCGTCGACACATAGCCGACAGAGGTCGAAGGTGATTGATTGCGGTTCGATGCCGCCGGCGCTGCCGTCGGAGAGGGTGGGCAGGCTTGCGGTGTCGACGATGCGGCCGGCGCGCATGGAGGCGAGCATGACGGCGGAGTTTTGGGGCTGGCAGCCGACGGTCTGGATTTGGCTGCCTGTGCTCTTGAGAAAGCTGGCGATACCGCCCATGAGGCCGCCGCCGCCGACGGTGACGAAGACGGCATCCAGCTGCGGCTGCCGGCGCAGCAGCTCGACGGCGATGGTGCCCTGGCCGGCGATGATGTGCGGGTCGTTGTAGGGGGAGATGAAGGGCTGGTGGCGCTGCAGGGCGGCTTGGCGGGCGCTGATCTCGGCGTTGAGGGCGTCGCCGGGTACGCGGCAGAGCGTCACGGGAAAGGACTCAAGTTTCTCTACTTTGCGGGGAGAAGCCCCTTCGGGGAGATAGATGGTGGCGGCTACATCGAGTTGGGCGGCGGCGCGGGCTACGGCGAGGGCGTGGTTGCCGGTGGAGGCGGTGACGACGCCGCGGGCGCGCTCTTGCGCAGAGAGGTTGAGGAGATTGTTGGTGGCGCCGCGCGGTTTGAAGGAGCCGGTGTGCTGGTGGTTCTCCAGCTTGAGGAAGACCTGGGCGCCGGTGCGTTCGGACAGGGCGGGGGACAGGTAGAGCGGTGTTTCGACGACGTGGGGGCGGATGCGCGATGCGGCCAGCCGGATGTGGCGGGGGAGGTCGGCGAGGGAGGGGGACAGGCCGGTGGGATGGCGTGCTCCATTTTGCGATCCCCTCAAATGGGAAGCGCCATCTATCTGCTGGCGACTGGGCGACGCAGCCATCTGTTGCTGGATCCTTGCCTGTTTCAGGAGCTCGTGCTCTGTTGGTGTGCTACAATGAAGAACTGTGTGTCTTCCCGTTATTTTAACATATTCCTTCGCAGCGGCAGGCCGGGGAGACAGTGTTGTTTGCAGTGAGCAAGGGTACAAACGAGGGCACCCACAAGGGGTGCCCCTACGGGTTGGCGCGTTTTGGGAGCGCGGGCGCACACGTGGGCACCCACAAGGGGTGCCCCTACAGGTTGGCGCATTTGGGGGGCGCGGGCGTGGGCGTGGGCACACACAAGGGGTGCCCCTACGGGTTGGCGCGTTTTGGGAGCGCGGGCGCGGGCGCACACGTGGGCACCCACAAGGGGTGCCCCTACAGGTTGGCGCATTTTGGGGCCGCGGGTGTCGTCACACACGTGGGCACCCACAAGGGGTGCCCCTACGGGGGCTTTCGGTAGGAGAACTGGAGACGGATTTTCATCATGCGTATTGCGATAATTTCGGACATTCACGGCAACTGCGTGGCGCTGGACGCGGTGCTTGCGGATATTGCGTCTGAGGATCAGGAAGCTGTTGACGGGTATTGGATTTTGGGTGATCTGGCGGCGGCGGGTGCGCAGCCGCTGGAGGTGATGGAGCGGGTGCTGGGGCTGGACAGCGTGCGTATCGTGCGGGGGAATTCGGAGCGGTATCTGACGACGGGAGCGAGGCCGCTGGCGACGCCGGTGGAGGAGGTGACGGACCTTGCGTTGCTGCGCGACTGTATCGGGATCCTGGAGTCGTTCTCGTGGACGGCGGGGGCGATGGCTGCCGCGGGCCATGTGCCCTTTATGCTGGGTCTGCCGCTGGAGGAGAGGGTTACGCTGCCGGATGACAGCCGCGTCTTGCTGGTGCATGCGGCGCCGGGGAGAGATGACGGGAAGGGTTTCGTGCCCTGGTACAGTGACGGGGAGATGAGCGAGCGGCTGGAGGGCTGCGGCGCGGACCTTGTGTGTGTAGGTCATACGCACTGGCCGCAGAATTTCCATCTGAACGGAACGCATGTGGTCAACCCGGGCAGCG